>QMOP01000127.1 GCA_003650255.1 Caldisericota bacterium | reverse complement strand
TGTTTATTTAAAGGATACTCAAATTGAGTATAGAAAGCCCGAATATGATTTTAGTTTCATGCTTTTAGGAGGGGATATTGAAATTATTTCCTGGAGGGAGAAATAGGGGGATTTCAACACTTGAAGTAATAGTTGCTCTTACTTTACTTTCAGGAGTTGTTTTTTCACTTGTTTTTTTTATAAAGGACTGTTTTCATCTCTGGAGGAAAGCATCTTACAGAATTGAGATTGAAAGGAATGCAGTTATTGCTCTTGACCAGATGTCAGAGTATATAAGGAAAGGAGAGGCAAAGAGTTTGTTTCCAAAAGTTGGAATAGAGACAGATTTTGTTTCCTTTTACTATTTGAAGGAAGACGGTAAAAAAGTTAAGATTAAATATTATAAGGAAAAGGATAAGTTAGTTGAGGTTATGGGTGGAAGAAAGAGGATTCTTGTCCCATATGGAGTTAAAGATATAAAATTTAAGAGGATAGGAGAAAGGTTTTTGAGAATTTATGATTTTGTTGTTAAAATAAAAGATAAGGAGTTTAATTTTTCAAGGAATATTTATATAAGAGGATGAGAGGAATATTCTTAACAGTTGAAGGGATTGATGGATGTGGAAAAACGACTCAGGCTGAACTTCTTCAGAATTATCTTATTAAAAAGGGATTTCCAGTTATTAAAACAAGAGAGCCAGGTGGAACATCTCTTGCAGAGGATTTAAGAAATATTCTTTTAAGTCCTAAAAACCTGATATATCCAATGACAGAACTTCTTTTATATGCTGCATCCCGTGCCCAGCATACGCAGGAATTAATAAAACCATCTCTTGAAAATGGAAAGATTGTAATATGTGAAAGATACATTGATGCATCACTTGCCTATCAGGGATATGGAAGGGGTATAGATTTATCCATTATAGAAAGATTAAATGAGATAGCAACAGAAGGATTAAAGCCAGATATTACAATTTTGTTTGATATTGATGTTGAGAGGGCATTTGAACTTAAAAGAAGAAATTCCTTTCTTTTTGACAGGCTTGAAATGGAGGAGATGGAGTTTCATAAAAGAGTGAGAAATGGATATCTTGAAATTGCGAAAAAGGAAAAAAGGTTTAGAATTATTAAGGTTGATGGAAGTGTAAAGGATGTTCATAATAAGGTAATTGAGGTCTGGGAGGAATTTTATAGATGCTTCTTGCAGGAAATAGGCAGGTAAAAGAGATTCTTTTAAAAGATTTTAAAGAAGGAAGGATTGCTTCAAGTTATTTATTCATAGGGCCCGAAGGAGTTGGAAAGAAACTTTTTGCAGTATGGTTTGCAAAACTTTTAATCTGTAAGGAAAAAGGAGAAGTTCCCTGTGGTAGATGTTCAAACTGTTTAAAGGTTGAAAAAGGAATTCATCCTGATGTTATTGTAATTGAGCCAGAGATTGAGGAAGGGAAAAAACTTGTTGTTCCGACAATCAAAATAGATGAAATAAGGGAACTTGTTGTCAATCAATCAAATTTTAAACCATGGGAGGCATCAAAAAGGATTTTTATAATTGATGAGGCACATATGCTTACAGAAGAAGCGCAGAATTTACTTTTAAAAACACTTGAAGAGCCACCAGAAGGAGTTATTATAATTTTGATAACACATCTTGAAGGGAATCTACTTCCGACTGTTTTAAGCAGGTTAAGAAAGGTGGAGTTTGGATATATAAAGAAGGAAGAGGTGGAGAGTTTTTTGAGAGAATCACTTTTTGACAGTGGAAAATTGCTTGATTATTTTGATGGAACAATTTCCTGGCTTTTTAAACTGAATGAACTTGGGATTGATAAAATTTCAGAGATTTTTCAAAGAATTAATGAAGCAAGAATGAGTGGTGACTGGCATGAGTTTTTTGATATAATAGAAAGAATTGCAAGAGGTGATTTTTTTGAAAGAAAATTTATTACATGCTTTCTAAAATATATTCTTTTTGAGAAAAGGAAACTTTTGAAAAAAGGATTGATAGATGAGAAGGATTATAAGGAATATCTTAATTTTTTTGAAAGTTTATACAAACAACACGATGTAAGATTTGTTTTGACAAGGATGTTTTTATGAATGGTCCAAGGATTGCAGAGGTAAAACTTGAGAGGGATTGTTCAATAGATAAATTTTATATTGGATATAATAGATATTCAAGGGGAGATATTGTTCTTGTTGAGACAGAACATGGAAAGGAGGTTGGTTTTGTTCTTGATACGTTTGATTTAAAAGAAAGAAAAAGATATAGGAGAGTTTTAAAAAAACTTGGAGAAAAGGAGATTGAGAAGTATAAAAAGAAAAAGAGAAAAGAGATTGAGGATTTTCCAAAGGTAAAGAAAATAATAGAGGATGCAGAACTTGATATGAAACTTATAAAGGTTAATTATACGTTTGACAACAAAAAACTTTTCATCTATTACACAAGTGAAGGAAGGGTTGATTTTAGAGAACTTCTTAAAGTTCTTGCAAAAGAATTCAAAAAAAGAATACAGATGGTTCAGATTGGAGTAAGGGATGAGGCAAAGATTATGGGTGGAATTGGAGTATGCGGAAGAGTTCTTTGCTGTAATTCATTTTTGAGAAAGTTTGAGTCAATTGTTGTTGATTTCATAAAGATTCAGAACCTTTCTGCAAATGTTGAAAAACTTATGGGAGTTTGTGGAAGGCTCATGTGCTGTCTTTATTATGAGGTTGAGATGTATAAGGAACTTTTAAAGGGAATTCCGTCAATAGGAGAGGAGATAGAAACCCCTGAAGGAAGAGGAAAGGTTATTGAGATAAGACCATTTATGAATGAAGTAAGGGTAAAATTTGAAAATGATACCTACAAAGTGTTTTCGTTTGATGAGGTAAGAAGATGAAAAAGTTTTATATAACAACACCACTTTATTATGTAAATGATAAACTTCATCTCGGGCATGCATATTCAACAATTGCTGTTGATATACTTGCAAGATGGAAAAGATTGAGAAAAGAGGATGTCTTTTTCCTTACAGGAACAGATGAGCATGGTGAAAAGATTTATGAAGCAGCAAAAGCAAAGGGTGTAGATGTAAAGGATTGGTGTGATTACATGGTTAATGAGGACAAAAAACTCTGGAAATATCTTGAAATATCCTATGATGATTTCATAAGAACAACAGAAAAAAGACACGAAAACACAGTAAAAAAGGTTTTTTCAGTTCTTAAGGAAAGAGGATATGTTTATAAATCATTTTATAAAGGTCCATACTGTGTTCCATGTGAAAGATTCTTAACTTTAAATGAGGTTAAGGAAAATAATGGAAGGTGTCCTGATTGTGGAAGGGAGGTTAAGGAGGTAAAGGAAGAGGAGGCATACTTTTTTAAACTTTCTGAGTTTAGGGAAGAACTTCTAAAGTATTATGATGAAAATCCAGATTTTATAAAACCGGATTTCAGAAAAAATGAAATGGTAAATATTGTGAAAGAAGGATTGAATGATTTATGTATTACAAGAGTTAAAGAAAGGGTTCCCTGGGGAATAGAAGTACCGGGTGATGAGGATAAGGTATTTTATGTCTGGTTTGATGCACTTATAAATTACATAACAGTTCCTGGAGTTAGAATTGAGGATGGAAAGTTAAAAGTTAATGAAGAGTTCTGGCCAGCAGATATTCATTTCATAGGAAAGGAGATTACAAGGTTTCATGCAATAATATGGCCGGCAATTTTAATTGCAGCAGGATCTGTTCCACCCAGAAAAATTTTTGCTCATGGTTGGTGGACTGTTGAAGGTGAGAAGATGAGTAAAAGTAAGGGAAATGTTGTTGATCCTTATGAGGTGACAAAGGAAATTGGAGTTGATGCATTCAGATTGTATTTATTTAGAAGTATTCCATTTGGACAGGATGGAGATTTTTCTTATAAAAGATTTTTAGATTGTTATAACAATGACCTTGCAAACAATTTTGGAAATATTATTTCAAGGGTTTCAAATATGATAATTAAGTATCAGAATGGAGTAATTAGAAGAAGAGTTGAAGTTGGAGAAAATATTGTTGAAAAAGTTAATAATTTAATAAATTCAATTGATGAAAAATTTGAAAATCTAAAATATTATGAAATTCTTGAAGAGGTATTCTCATTATGTGATGAGTTAAACTCTTTTATTGAAGAGCAAGCACCTTGGAAACTTTATAAGGAAAATAAGGAAAAGGTTTATCCGGTTTTATACAGAGTTTTTGATTCAATAAAGATTATTACAAATATTCTTTATCCATTTATGC
>QMOP01000126.1 GCA_003650255.1 Caldisericota bacterium | reverse complement strand
ATGAATAACAACAAAATTCTCCTTTTCCGCTTTTCCGGAAAAGCGGAAAAATGAATTTTTTTCTTCTTCAAGGATATAGATTTTGGGTTCAACTCTTTCAAAAGGTATATTTAAAGTACTGAGAAGTTCAATGTTATAGTCAGCCTCATGTTTTATTGATTTTTTTCTGTTCTGTTTTATTCTCCTATTTAGAAATATTGATTGAATTTTTGAAAATGGGCCAATTCTTAAAGGGATTTTAGCAAGAAATACTGCAATTGGTGTGATTTTATCAACAAAGAAGTTTATTGAAATATCAAAATTATAATTTTTAATTTTGTTAAAAACTTCCCTTATGGAAGCTTTATCACTTAATGGAATTATTTCCTTTATATCCGGATTATTGTAAAAAAGTGGAGAAATTTTACTTTTTATCATGAAATAAACTTCACTTTCAGGATAATATTTTTTAATCAATCTTATTGCAGGAAGTGTTAAAATACAGTCACCAATTCTATCTGTTCTTATTGCTAATATCTTCATTTTTAGATTTTATCAAAATTTTAAAAAATCGGAAATATCAATGGATAAAGCAAAATTGCAATTAATGTTCCTATAAAAATTGAACTTGATGAATATTGTGGATTTGCATTAAATTTTTTGGTTAGGATAAAGGTGTTTACTGCTGATGGAAGAGAAGATGTAAGGAGGATAGAGTTTTTTATTAAATTTTCAAGTTTCAGATTTTTTAATATAAGAAATGATAAAAGAAAACCTCCTCCCATTCTTAAAAGTGTAACAATTATTCCAAAATGAATCTGTTTCACTTTTAACATGCTTAATTGCCATCCAATTAAAATAAGCATTGAAGGAATAAAATAATTTTTAAGTAGTATTCCTGTTTTAAATAATATATTTGGTATTTGAAATTTGAATAAGTTCCACATTAAACCAAGAATTCCAGCAAAAAGTGGAATAAATGCTTTATAAAAATTTTCATTTTTTCTTTTGACAAGATAAATTCCAAGGGTAAAGTGCAAAAATGTTATATTCAAGTTGTAAATTATTGCAGTTGAAAGTGCGTCTTCTCCAAGAACGAATCTCTGTAAAGGAAAGTTTAAGTATGCTGAGTTCATGAAAGTAATGGGTAAAACAATATCCCTAAAAGGAGTCTTTGTTATTTTTGAAAAAAAGATGGATAAAATAATCCCTTCTCCTACAATTAACCAGGATATAATTGAGGTGGGGATAATATTTGAAGTATCTACTTTTGAAGTGGAAAGATTTATAAATATAAAAAGAGGGATAAGAAGATAGAAAATTAACTCAATTAATAAATTTGAAACTTTTCTCATTATTGAGGAAATTAAAAAACCAGAAATTATCCCCAGACCAATAAAGAAAAGAATACTCAAAAAAATTTTATCCATTTTTTAATTATACATAATAGACTTTGCAGTGAAAATAGCGAATGGCAAATAGCGAATAGTAAGCAGTTTTCCCCTCGGAGGACGATCGCGTGTGTGGCTCGCTCTACTCGCTTGTGTAGAAAGCCCCATGTCCTCGCTCGTAAAGCCTCCTCGGGAAAAACCACCTCCTCTGTTCACTGCCTACCCGACGGCAGGCGGGCCTACCCGACGGCAGGCGGGCTATCTGCTCTCTGCTCACTATTTGCTACTTGCCATTCACCATTTGCCATTCGCCATTTTTGCCATATTGACTTATATTTAAATTGATGGTATCATTTATCAAATGAAGAATAGAAATTTTGATTATAGAGTTTGGAAAATAGAAGATTATATAGAGGAGGTTTCATCTGAAAGTTCAGTTCCAGGTGGAGGAAGTGTACTTGCTTTCTGCGGAACTCTTTCCTTTTCACTTATTCTCATGGCTATAAGAATTTCCTTAAAGAAGAACAAATATGAAGAACTTCTTAATATATTTGAGGATATAGAGAGGAGTTACTTAAGGTTTAAAGAGCTTATTGAAGAGGATGCAAAGTTTTATAATGAGTATCTCAAGGATAAAAAAGCTGAAACAGCAATAAAGATTTATGAGGTTGCTGAGGAGATTGCAAAAATTTCAGCAGCAGGTCTTCTTTATATAGAAAAAATTTTGCCATATATTCTTTCCTCTATAAAATCAGACCTTTATGTTTCAAAAGAAATTCTTTATTCTGTATTTAAAGGGAGCAAACATCTTGCATTTATTAATTTAAAATGTATTTATCTTGGAGAAGAAGAGAAAAGATCAAAGGAAAATTTACTTTTAAAACTTGAAGAAGAGGTAACTTCTACAGCAAGGAGACTGGATGAAAATTTTTAAGGATAAAATAGAATTTTCCACAAAAAGAGAACTTGACATAGTTGATATAACTGATAAGGTGAGAGAAAGAGTTTCTATTTCAGGGATAAAAGAGGGAATTATAAACATCTTTGTTCCAGGAGCAACAGGAGCAATTACAACAATTGAGTATGAGCCAGGTCTTATTTCTGATTTCAAGGAAATTTTAAAGGAATTAATTCCTGAAAGAGAATCATGGAAACATAATCTTTCACATTCTGATATGAATGCTCATTCCCATTTAAGAGCATCAATCATAGGTCCATCACTTACAGTTCCAGTTGAAGATGGAAGACCTGTTCTTGGTATATGGCAGCAGATTGTATTTGTTGAACTTGATGTAAGAGCAAGAAGAAGAAGATTGGAAATCAGAATAATAGGAGAATGAAAGGGAAATATATAGTCATAACAGGAGATTTAAAAGAGTCAAGAAAAATCTCAAAAAGAAAGAAAATTCAGGAGAAATTAAAAATAGTACTTGATAAGATTAACAATAAGTACAGAAAAAATATAAAAGTGAAATTTTCCATAACTCTTGGTGACGAATTCCAGGGATTGATTGATTTTTTGGCATTGAGTTACATAATAATTAAAGATATAAAAAGATTACTTTTTCCTCTGAAAATTTCTTTTGGTGTTGGTGTTGGCAAAATATCAACCAAATTTTCAAAAAGGACTTCAGAAATGGATGGTGAAGCTTTTTTCAGGTCAAGGAAAGCGTTAGGGCATGCAAAAAATTTAAAACAGAATATATATTATATAACAGGAGATAAAAACAGGGATGAATTTATTAACACAATCATTATGCTTATAGAAGCAATAAGAAGGGATTGGAAGGAGATTCACTGGAGAAGAGTATGGAGATATGAGGAACTTGGAACATTTGAAAAAGTGGCAAAACAGGAAGGGGTATCAAAACAAATGATTTCCAAGATGTTTAATGAAATAAAATATGATGAGGTTAAAAAAGCAGAAGAAATTCTGGAAAAATTTCTGTCAACCATATAGGGTTGACAAAATAGTTGTAAACCTTATAGGGTTGACCAATGAGTAGGGAGATTTTGATTATTCTGTGTTATTTTATTACAATTGTTGCTGGGAATTTTTTTGTAAAATGGATATGCGGATTTTTAAATTTTGAACTTGCAAAAGATTCTGGAATTAAAAAAGCAGGTATGATAATAGGATTTCTTGAGAGATTTTTAGTTTTAACTTTTGTTCTTTTAGATAGGTACTTAGCAATAGGTTTTCTCTTTACTGCAAAGTCAATTGCCAGATTTGAGGAATTGAAAAACAGAGATTTTGCTGAATATTATTTAATAGGAACTCTAAGCAGTATCTCTTTTGCTGTTTTCTGTGGTTTGGTTTTGAGGTCTGTATTAGAATGAAAGAAGTAATTTTACAGGTTGCTCTTGATTTTGTTGATTTAAAGAGAGCAATCAAATTAGCAGAAGAAGCAATAAAAGGTGGATGTGATTGGTTAGAAGCAGGAACACCTTTGATAAAATCATGTGGACTTGATTCTATAAGAGAATTGAAGAGATTATTTCCTGATAAAACAATTGTTGCGGATATGAAAACAATTGATACAGGACGGCTTGAAGTTGAAATAGCAGCAAAAGCAGGTGCGAGGATTGTCTGTATTCTCGGTATCTCTCCCATCTCAACAATAAAAGAGGCAATAGATGCAGCAAAAAATTATGGTGCTGAGATAATGGTTGATTTGATGGAAGTTAGTGATTTTGAGGAAAAAGTAAAAGTTTTGAGTGAAATTGGAATTGATTATTTCTGTGTTCATACAACAATTGATGAACAGATGGAAGGAAGAATATCTTTTAAGAAAGTTGAGGTATTGAAACAGATTTTAAATAAAAGAGGAGTTGATATTCCTGTTGCGGTTGCAGGTGGAATAAATTCAGAGAATGCTTCAGAAGCAGTAAAAGCAGGTGCAGATATAATTATTGTT
>QMOP01000125.1 GCA_003650255.1 Caldisericota bacterium | reverse complement strand
TTCAATATGTGGTGAATTTCTGAAGGGTCTTTTAAGAAAATAAATTCTCCTTCTCTTTCATCCGGAACATAAAATTGACTCATTCCTCCATTGCTCTTTTAAACTCTTCTAAAATACTTCTCTGCTTTTCATTCAAACTCTTTGGAACATCAATCTCTATCTCTACATATTCATCTCCATATCCACCATGATGAATATCAGGGAATCCTTTACCCTTTAATCTAAATACACTTCTATCCTGTGTTCCTGGAGGAATTTTTATTCTAACCTTCCCATTTAAAGTCGGAACATCTGCCTCACCACCAAGTGCTGCTACATAAAATGGAATCTTTACCTTTACAAATACATCATTTCCATCTCTTTCAAAAACATCATGCCTCAAAATTTTTATATATACATAGAGGTCTCCTCTTCTTCCTCTCTCATACTCATTTCCTTTTCCTTTTATTCTCAATGCCATTCCATCCTTTACTCCTCTTGGAATTTTTATTCCTACTTTCTCTTCTTTTATAATCCTTCCCTTTCCAGAACACTTTGAACAGACCTCTTTAGGAATTAAACCTGTTCCATTACATTTTGAACAGGTTCGTGTCATAGTAAAAAAGAAATGTCCAACACCAACAACCCCTCTTCCCTTACATACATCACATTTTTTTAGTTTTCCCTTTTTTGCTCCTGTTCCTTTACAATCAGGGCAGATTGCCTGATGCCTTATGAGAATATCCTTTTTTGTTCCATTATATGCTTCTTCAAGAGAAATTGTAAGGGAAAGTTCTAAGTCAGGAGGAATTGTTACTCTTTTTTCCCTCCTTCTTCCAAATATATCACCAAAAATTGAGGAGAAAAAATCTTCACCAAATCCCAAATCATCAAATATACTTGAAAAGTCAACATTTTTAAAAATATCCTCATACGTATATTGCCCCTCAATTCCTGCGTGCCCATACATATCATACTGTCTTCTCTTCTCAGGGTCTGAAAGAACAGCATACGCTTCGGAAATTTCTTTAAACTTCTCTTCTGCTTCTTTCTTCTTTTCAGGTGGAACTCTGTCAGGGTGATATTTTAAAGCAAGTTTTCTGTATGCCTTTTTTATCTCTTCCTGTGTTGCATTCTTTGGTACACCAAGTATCTCATAATAATCCTTCTTCATTCCACCTTACACTTTACACTTTACACCTACCCTTTATCCTCTTCCTCTACCTCTGCATCAACAACATTATCTCTTTTATCCTTTTTTTCTTCCTTTTTCTCCTCTGAACCTGTATTCTGAGTTGTCTTACTTGCTTGGTATGCTTTTTGTGCAAGATTATATGCTGCCTGTGTTAGGTTCTCCTTTGCCTTTAACATCCTTTCTTTATCTTCACTCTTCATTGCCTCCTCACATTCCTTAATTGCCTCCTCTATCTTCTTCTTCTCATCTTCACTTATTTTATCTCCAAAATCTCTAAGTGATTTTTTTGTTGAATAAACAAGCGAATCTATCTCATTCCTGATCTCAACAAGTTCCTTCTTTTTTCTGTCCTCTTCAGCATGTTTCTCTGCTTCTTTTATTGCCCTTTCAATCTCCTCATCTGTTAAACCTGATTTTGCCTTTATTGTTATTGATTGCTCCTTACCTGTTGCCTTGTCCTTTGCAGAAACATGCAAAATTCCATCTGCATCTATATCAAAAGTAACCTCTATCTGAGGAACCCCTCTTGGTGCTGGAGGAATTCCAACAAGGTCAAACTCTCCAAGAAACTTATTATCCCTTGCCATCGGTCTTTCACCCTGATAAACCCTTATTGTAACTGCTGTCTGATTATCCTCTGCTGTTGTAAAAATCTGTGTCTTTTTCGTTGGAATTGTTGTATTTCTTGGTATAAGAACAGTCATTACACCACCAAGTGTTTCAACTCCAAGAGAAAGTGGAGTTACATCAAGAAGAAGTATATCCTTAACCTCTCCTGATAAAACACCTGCCTGAATTGCTGCACCAATTGCAACAACTTCATCAGGATTTATCCCTTTATATGGCTCCTTTCCAAATATTTCCTTCACAATTTCCTGAACCTTTGGCATCCTCGTCATTCCACCAACAAGTATAACTTCATCAATATCACTAGCATCTAAACCCGCATCTTTTAATGCATTTTTACAAGGATCAATTGTCTTTTCGATTAAATCAATTGTTAAAGATTCAAGTTTTGCTCTTGTAAGAGTCATATTAAGATGTTTAGGACCTGAAGCATCTGCTGTGATGAATGGAAGATTAATTTCAGTTTCAAGACTTGTTGAAAGTTCACATTTTGCCTTTTCTGCTGCTTCTTTCAATCGTTGAAGAGCCATCCTGTCTCCTCTTAAATCAATTCCCTCCTGTTTTTTGAACTCCTCAATCAACCAGTCAATTATTCTCTGGTCAAAATCATCTCCACCAAGATGTGTATCTCCATTTGTTGATTTAACTTCAAATACACCTTCCCCAACCTCTAAAATGGAAATATCAAATGTTCCTCCACCAAGGTCATATACAGCAATTTTATGTTCCTTTTTCTTCTCAAGGCCATAAGCAAGGGCTGCTGCTGTCGGTTCATTTATAATTCTCAAAACTTCAAGTCCAGCAATCTTTCCTGCTTCTTTTGTTGCCTGACGCTGACTATCATCAAAATATGCTGGAACTGTTATAACTGCCTTTGTAATTTTTTCTCCAAGATATTCCTCAGCATCCCTCTTTAATTTCATAAGAATCTTTGCTGATATCTCCGGAGGAGAGTAAACCTTATCTTCAATCTTAATCCTAACATCTCCATTTTCTGCTGGAATAAGTTTATAAGGAACAAGTTCCTTATCCTTTTGAATTGCTGGAGAATCATACCTTCTTCCCATAAACCTCTTAACAGAAAAGATTGTTCGCTCTGGATTTGTTATTGCCTGCCTCTTTGCTAAAACTCCAACAAGCTCCTCTCCCTTTTTTGTAAAAGCAACAACTGAAGGGGTTGTTCTTGACCCTTCAGCATTTGGAATAACCTTTGGACTACCTGCCTCCATAACAGCCATACATGAATTTGTTGTTCCTAAATCAATTCCAAGAATGTGAGCCATAATATCACCTCCCTATGTAATAGCGAATGGTAAATAGCAAATAGCGAATGGGAAAACCGCCTTTCTTTTAAAAAACTCAACATTCCTTCTTTTTACCTACCACCACTATTGCTGGTCTTATCACCTTTTCATTATAAATATATCCTGGTTGAAGAACCTCTATTACTTTACCAACATCCTCATCTTTTTCAACATCCTTTCTTTCAATCGCATAGTGAAACTGGGGATCAAACTCCTTTCCAAGAGCATCAATCTTACTTACTCCAATTCTTTTTAAATCATCATTCAATTTCTTAAAAACAAGCTCAATTCCTTCCTTAATATTTTCCGGATTAGATGAATCATTTATTGATGAAAGTGCTCTTTCAAAATTGTCAATTGAAGAAAGAATCTCAAGAATAACTTCTATTTTCCCCTCCTCTTTTGCAAATACAATATCCTTTTCAACCCTATCTTTATAGTTCTTAAAATCAGCAAGTGCCCTCAAATATTTATCCTTCCACTCTTTTACTTCCTTTTCAAGTTCCTCAATTCTCTTTTTAAAATAATCCTCCTCTTTAAACTCCTTTCCTTCCTCTTTTCTTTCCTCCTTCTCCATTTAATACCTCCATATCTCTAAACCTCTTTAAAATCTCCTTAAGATATGAAACAACAACCTCATACTCCATTCTCTTAAAACCAATTGAACCAATAACTGTTCTTAATCTTTTACCAAGATGTGATGAAAATCCTATTAAAGAGATATTACTTGCTTTTAATACAGGTGTCTCTTCACCAATAAAAACAAAAAATCCATCTCTATTTAATTTTGAAAGTAATTTATTAAGGTTTTCTTTATTTTCTAAAAAATCATATAAATTCCAAACTCCTTGCTCTTTTCTTCTTAAAAGGGAACTTGATCTGTGAAGAAAAATTTTTGGAGATCTTATAGAGGAAATAAATTTTTTATAAATTGAAAATAACTCCTTCTCTTTCCCCTCTTCAGGGCCTTTTTTTCTTCCAATTATATAATCTTTTATAAAGAGATTGAAAAATTTAACATCCTTTTCTTTTATATCAAAATTAAGAAGATTTTTTTTCGTATAAACACTTCCATTCTTATCAACAACAACAAATAAAATCTCGTTTTCATTTATGTAATATACCTTTACATCCATTATCTCAGGAATACCTTCCTCAATGAGAAAACCAAAACCGGATGTTCCTGAAATTTCTGATATAAACTCAGTAAGTTTCTTAACAATTTCTACAACATTATTGATACTGAAAATTTCAAAAATTTTTTCAGAGCTTCTTGCATTCGTTTCCC
>QMOP01000124.1 GCA_003650255.1 Caldisericota bacterium | reverse complement strand
TTTAATTTTATTTTTTATTTTCTTATTTACCTTAAAAAGTTTTCCTGTTCTTACATCCTTTATATTTTTAATTTTTAAAAACCTGAGTAAACTTTTTAAGGTTTCTGCTTCAACATCAAGGACAAGTTTTTTAAGAGTTACAATGAAAAGATTTTTTTCTTTTTTTATTCCAATTGAAAAGTCCTCAATAACAGGGTCAATAAGAATCTCTTTTGTAATATTTTCCAGTAGATTTTTTTCTATAGAACCAGAAAAAAAGTAAACTTTTCCTTTTTTAAAAATTTCAAATCCATCAAAAGAAAACTTTTCCTTAACACCTTCCTTATTGTAAATTGATACAAAATATTCAGAATTCATTGGCAAAAAGTAACTCTCTGCTTTCTGTTCACCATTTGCTATTCACCATTTGCCATTCGCTAATTTATTCCCATTCAATTGTTCCAGGTGGTTTATTTGTTAAATCATATACAACCCTGTTTACTCCATTTACTTCATTTACAATTCTTTTTGAAATGTTGTTTAAAGTTTTCCACGGAATTTTTGAGAAGTTTGCTGTCATACCATCAAGGGAATTTACAATTCTTAGTGCAATCACATTTTCATAGGTTCTTTTATCTCCCATAACACCAACTGTCTTTACTGGCAAAAGGATTCCGAATGCCTGCCAGACTTTATAGTAAATTTTTTCATTTTTTAATTCCTCTTCAATTATTCTGTCAGCCCTTTTTAAAATATTTAATCTTTTCTCATTTACCTCACCTATGATTCTTACAGCAAGCCCTGGACCAGGAAATGGATGGTCAAGTATGATTTCATCAGGAAGAGAAAGTTTTTTTCCAACAATTCTTACCTCATCTTTAAATAGGAACTTAAGTGGTTCAAGAAGTTTAAATTTTAATTTTTCTGGAAGTCCCCCAACATTGTGATGTGTTTTTATTTTTGATGATCCAGACCCTATTTTTGCTGACTCAATAACATCAGGATATAATGTCCCTTGAGCAAGATGTGTTATTCCTTTTATATTTTGAGCATAATTGGTAAAAACATTTATGAATTCTCTTCCTATTATTTTTCTCTTTCTTTCAGGGTCTATAATACCTTTGAGTTTCTTTAAAAAGATTTTTTTAGCATTTATAACTTTAATTCTTATTCCAATACAATTCTTTAATATTTTGATCTTTTCAATATCCTTATCTCTTACAAGTCCAGTATTCACAAAAACAGGATATATTCTATTTCCTATTGCTTTTTTTATTAAAGCAAGTGTTACACTTGAATCAACTCCACCTGAAATAGCCATAATCACTTTTCCATCTCCAACCTCTTTTTTTATTTCACTAATTTTCTCTTCAATAAATTTTCCAAGATTCCAATCCCTTTTTACTTTTGCTATTTTAAAAAGAAAGTTTTTAAAGATTTTAGTTCCATAATCAGTATGATGTACCTCTGGATGAAATTGGACTCCATATATTTTCTTCTTTTCATTTTCAATACTTGCTATTAAATTGTTTGATGAGAAGGATGTTATTTTAAATCCCTTTGGAGGAGAGGAAACCTTTTCAAAATGGCTCATCCATACCTTATTTTTTTGAGGAATCCCATCAAAAAGAGGAGTTTTCTTAACTATTCTTATATTTTCCTCTCCATACTCCCTTATATTTCCTTTTTCAACTTTTCCTCCAAAAATTTTTGATATGAGTTGCATTCCATAACATATTCCAAGAATGGGAATTTTTAAGTTTAACAATTTTTTATCCATTCTTGGAAAATCCTTCTCACTTAAAGAAGCAGGAGAACCAGAAAGAATAAGAGCATCATAATTTTTGATTTTTTCAGTGTTTAAAGCAAAATAAGGGATTATTTCGGATTTTACTCCAAGTTCCCTAATTCTTCTTGCAATAAGTTGAGTATATTGAGAACCAAAGTCAACAATCCCTATCATACCTTTGGTAAAACAATTCCTTTCTGTTTCATATATTTTCCTTTTCTATCCTTATATGAAACTTCACATATTTCATCACTTTCAAAAAATAGAATCTGCGCTATTCCCTCATTTGAATAAATTTTTGCAGGAAGAGGGGTTGTATTTGAGATTTCAAGAGTTAAGTATCCTTCCCAGCAGGGTTCAAGAGGTGTTACATTTACAATTATTCCACATCTTGCATATGTTGATTTTCCAACACATATTCCAATCACATTTCTTGGAATTCTAAAATATTCAACAGTTTTAGCAAGAGCAAAGGAGTTTGGAGGAATGAGAATGTAATTTTTTGCTTTTACTTCAACAAAAGACCTTTTGTCAAAATTTTTAGGGTCAACGATTGATGAATTTACATTTGTGAAAATTTTGAACTCCTCATCAACCCTTATATCATATCCATATGAGGAAAGTCCATATGAAATTTTCCCTCGTCTTACTTGTTTTTCACAGAATGGTTCAATCATTCTGTATTTTTTTGCCATTTTCTTTATCCACCTATCAGATTTAATCATTTTCCCATCCCCACTTTTTGTGCTTTTTGATATATTTTTCCTTCTGTTTTTATTCCAGGTGCAATAATTAATTTTGCCTTTTTATGAAACTCCTTAATATTTCTTGCTCCACAGTAACTTAAAGCAAGTTTTAATGCTCCAATAAGATTCTGCGTTCCATCATCTGTTTTTGCAGGACCATACAGAATTTCTTCAAGTGATCCGGAAATTCCAACATGAATCCTTGTCCCTCTTGGTAAGTATGGATGAGGAAGTGCCATTCCCCAGTGATAACCCTTTCCAGGTGATTCTTTTGCTTTTGCAAAAGCATTTCCAAACATCACAAAATCAGCACCACTTGCAAATGCCTTGCATATATCAGCACCGCATGTCATTCCACCATCAGTTATTATTGGGATATATTTTTTCCTTCTTTTAAAGAATTCATCTCTTGCTTTACTGCAAGAAAGGGTTGCTGTAACCTGAGGAACACCTATTCCAAGAACTCCTCTTGTTGTGCATGCTGCACCAGGTCCAATTCCAACAAGAATTCCACTTGCGCCAAGTTCCATTAAATCAAGAGCAACCTCGTATGTTACACAGTTTCCCATTATTACTGGAATTTTCATATTTTTTGTAAATTTTTTTAAGTCAAGTGTTTTCTTTTTTGAATGATGTTTTCCTGTAAGAACTGTTATCTGTAAAAAAAACAAATCACATCCACTTTCAACTGCTATTTTCCCAAGTTCCTCTGCTTTCTGTGGAGTAGAGGAAACAGCACAGATAACATTTTCCTTTTTTATTTCCTCAATAACCTTTTTTACAAGTTTTTCCTTTATTGGCTCTTTATAGATTTTTTGTAATAATGGTGTTACCTCTTCAGGTCTTGATGCAATTATCTCATTAAGAATTTCCTCATAATTTTCATACCTTGTATAAATTCCCTCTAAATTGAGAACTGCCAAACCTCCAAGTTTTCCCAATAGAATTGCAAACTTTGGGTCAACAACACCATCCATTGCACTTGCTAAGAAAGGAATTTGCAGTTTTATTCCTGCAAGGTTTCCTGAAATATCAACCTCATCAGGGTCAACTGTTTCTCTTCCTGGAACTATTGCAACTTCATCAAAACCAAATGCTCTTTCCATTATTCCTCCCTCATAACAGCAAATAGCGAATGGCGAATGGTAAAAACAGCGAATGGCAAATGGCGAATAGCAAATGGTAAATAGGAAGTGGTTTTTCCTGAAGGGGCTTTGCGAGCGAGGACATGGTGCTTTCCACACAAGCGATGAGAGCGAGCCACATACGCGAGTGTCCCCCCGAAGGGAAAACCACCTTTCTCTAAGACATGTCGCATTTTCATTCTATTGCTTTCGAAAGTTTTCCTGCTCACTGCTTTCTACTTTCTATTTACTATAATCTCCTTCTCTTTGTCTATTTCCAAATCAAAAAAGCAGTTTGGAGCAATCTTTTTTACCTCTTCAAGAATTTTTATACACATTTTTCTTATCTCCCATTGAGCATGTGGAGAACCCCGTAGTTTTAAAATATGCCTTAACTCTCTGAAATTACAGGAGAAAACAATTTCAGTATGTGTTGCATTTGGAAGAACATACCTTGCATCCTCTTTTGGAATGTTTTTTTCAAGCAAACTTTTATAAGTTTTTCTTATCTCTTCCATAATTTTTATGAAAACATCTTTTGCTTCTTTATTTTTTTCAATTTTTGGAGGAATTACAAAACTAAAATTTTCTTCATTTACATATCTCTGAGATGCCTGAGAATAAGAGCATAATCTGTGCCTTACAAGTTGATGTGTTAATACTCGGGAGACATTTTTCAACTTTATTGTAATGTAAGCATGTTCAAGAACTGAAAGATGTCCTGCTTTTATAAGTTTTCTTATAAATTTACCGCTGGAATCCTCTGT
>QMOP01000123.1 GCA_003650255.1 Caldisericota bacterium | reverse complement strand
GATTCCTTAAGTGAAACCCATTCCTCTTCACTCTTCTTCCACTCTTTATTTTTCTCTTTTAGTTTCTTATTCAACTCATCATATTTCCTTAAAAGAAAGTTTATTTTTAAATTTTTGTACTTATCCACTAATTCATTATACTTTTTCGCCTTTCTTGCCTGATACTCCATTGAGGAAAGTTGTTTTTTCACTTCATGAAGTATATCCTCAACCCTGTTTAAATCCTCTAATGACTTCTCAATATTCCTCTCCGCCTCTTTTTTCTGAAATTGATATTTTGAAACACCTATTGCCTCATCAACAAAAACTCTTAAATCCTCTGGTTTTGAATGAATTATTTTTTCCACAACTCCCTGCTTCAGAATTGAATAAGTTGAGACACCAAGGCCTGTATCAAGGAATAGACGCTTTATATCCTTTAACCTCGCATTTTCACCATTTATTAAAAACTCACCTGATCCATCCCTAAAAAGTTTTCTTGTAACTTTAACCTCATCAGCATCAATATCAAAAATTCTTTTTGTATTATCAAATGTAATTGAAACTTCAGCCATTCCAAGGGGTGATCTTGTTTTTGAACCAGAAAATATCAGGTCAGTTGAACTTGAACTCCTTAAATTGCTTAATGCCTTCTCTCCAAGAACCCATAATATTGCCTCAACAATATTTGTCTTTCCACAACCATTCGGTCCAACAATTACTGTTATCCCTTCCTTAAATTCAATCCTTACAGGATCAGCAAATGACTTAAACCCATGAATGTCTAAATATTTCAAATACATATTAAAATTTTACAAAAATTATCAAAAATTTGCAAGTTTTTTCATCTTTTTCTTATCTTTTATTATAATCTTATTCCCTTCTCTTTCAATTACTCCAATTTTTATAATCCTTGATATGGCCCTTGATATAACCTCTCTTGAAGAGCCAATCATCTCCTCAAGTTCCTTCAAACTCAACTGAATTTTTGATGTTCTCCTCAACCTTGAAATCTCAAGAAGTTTCCATATTAATCTTTCTAAGATACTCTGAAATGTAAGTGCTTTTATTTCAGCATCCGCTTTTCTCAACCTTTTTACAAGTGCCTGAGTTATTTTTATTAAGATTCTATTATCCTTCATTATAAATGAATTGAAATCCTTTGCACTTATTGAAAGAAGAATACTGTCCTCAAGTGCTTCACAGTTTGCACTTCTTGAAGACCTGTCAATTAGGGACATTTCACCAAAAAAATCTCCCCTCTCAAGAACAGCCAAGGTTTTCCTCTTTCCTTGGGGTCCCTTTTGAAAAACCTTAACCTTACCACTTAAAACAAGATAAAAAACAGAACCCTTCTTCTCCTCTTCAACAATTATTTCCCCTTTTTTAAAACTTCTGTGCTTTACTATTTTTGAAAGTTTTGAAAGATCATTTTCTGAAAGTTCAGAAAAAAGAGGAATACTTTTCAAAATACTAATACCTAACTTCATAAACAATCACCTCCTTTTCTTTTCCTTTTACCTTAACTCCACCAATCTTTCTGAAATCAAACTTATCTTTACAGAGTTTAAATGTAGCTTCACTTACAAGAATCTGCCCAGGGCTTGCAATCTCTTCCAATCTTGCAGCAAGATTAACATCATCGCCAATTGCAGTATAATCAACAAACTTTTCAGAACCAAGATTTCCAACAACAACATCTCCAGTATTTATACCCATGCCAACACCTTTTAAAACAAACCCCTCCTTTTTCCACTTCTCCATCAAATTCCTTATTTCTTTCTGCATCTTTATGCTTGCTCTAATCGCCCTTTCCGCATGGTCCTCAAAATAGTATGGTGCTCCCCACAGAGCCATTATTGCATCACCTATGAATTTGTCAAGTGTCCCCTGAAATTCAAATATTATATCCGTCATTCTACTTAAATACTCATTAAGAATTTTAACAACATCTTCAGGAGAAATATTTTCTGAAAAACTTGTAAATTCTCTTATATCTGAAAAGAAAATAGTTATTCTTCTTCTCTCTCCACCAAGAGAAATTTTACTTGGGTCTTTCAGTATAACCTCAACAACTCTATCAGATACATATCTTGAAAATATTCCTCTAATTCTTCTTTTCTCTCTTTCCTCTGCAAGCACCCTTGTTGTTGTAATAGCAAGAAATATTCCGAATGAACCTATTAAAGGATTATAAACCGGAAAAACATAATTAAAGTTTTTAAACACAAAAACAGAGATTCCAAGATATACAAAAATGAAAATAACAAATAAAAGAAGGGATGTGGTTGGTTTAAATTTCAATGAAAAATATATTGTTATGAGAGAAAATAGAATTATAAAACAAAGAACAAGTTCCTTTTTTATTGGATGAAGAAATCTATTTTTAAAAAAATTGTCTATAAATGTATACCATATTCCAACCTGCGGAAACTGTGGAGCAAGCGGTATTGGATAGAGGTCTGTCATTGCTGTTGCACTTGCTCCTATGAGAGCAATTTTCCCTTTCAACTGTTTTTTCAACCTTTCATAATCAAGAACTCTCACTGGTCTTAACCTTGATTCAACTTCAAGTTTTAATTTTTTTACTCCATTTTCCTTTTCATATCTTGGTTTATACTTCTGAACTGAAAGGGTTCTTTTTACGTATTCATAAAACTGATCCTTCTTCTCCTCATCAATGTGTTTAAAATAAAGAGTATAAAAGACATCTGCATATGAAAACCTTTTAAATTTAGAAAACCCTCCTGGAAAATTAAGAAAAACCTCTCCATTTTTATCAATTGGAATTTCTATTCCTTTTTTCTTAATAACAACCTTATTATCAAGAAGAGCAACATCCTTATCCTCTACTCCAAGAACATCAAGCACAGCCCTACATGCAACAGGAAGGTATAAAGAACCTTTATATTCAATAAAAAATGGAATCCTTCTTCTTACTCCGTCAGGGTCTGGTTCAGCATTAACATATCCAACCCCTTTTGCAAAATAACCAAGAAATCCTGAAGGAAGAACAGGTTTTATTGCATGATAAAAATCATTTAAATCCTTTTTTATAACACCTTTAAATGAATTTTTAATAAGAACCCTTTTATTAAATGGTGTTTCCTCCTCGTATTCTATCTTTCCTTTTCCCTCTTTAAGAATAAAAAACATTGCATGATAAACATTTCCTGCTTTTTTTGTTTCTCTTGTAAGAATAACCTGAGAACTTTTCACAGGGTCCATCTCAGTAAATAAAACATCAAATACAACCGCTTTCACACCTAATTCATTAAGATACCTTATAATCCTTGCATGAACATCTCTTGGCCACGGCCATTTTCCAAGATATTCAAGGCTTCTATCATCTATATCAATTAAAACAACATCCTCAAAAACTTCCTGTTCACCTCTTAGTTTAAAAAGAAGGTCAATTGATTTGAGTTCAAGTGTTGAAGAAACTCCTGTAACAAAAAGAATTGATACTATCACTCCAATAAATAAAGATATGATAATTGAAACTGTTTTAATATTAAATCCTTTCACTTCCACCTACAGTGATTGAATCTATATAAATTGTGGGAATCCCACTTGAAACAGGAACACCCTGAGACATTTTTCCACATGTTCCTGAATCAAGATAGAAATCATTCCCAATATATTTTAATTTTCTCAAAATATCAGGCCCATTTCCAATTAATGTTGCACCCTTTACAGGATTTTTAATCTTTCCATTTTCAACCCAGTAACCTTCTTCAACCTCAAATACAAAATCTCCATTAACAGTATTCACCTCTCCACCACCAACCTTTTTAACAAGTATTCCTTTTTTAAGAATTGAAATAACCTCATCCGGTTCCATTTTTCCAGGTTTTAAATACGTAATTCCCATTCTCGGAAGTGGAGGAAATTTGTAAGATTCTCTCCTTCCATGTCCATTTGACTTTCTTCCAAATTTATTAGCATAATAGTAATCAAAAAGATAATCCTTTAAAACTCCATTTTCTATCAAAATAACCTTTTTTGATTTTTCTCCCTCTCCATCATACTCATACCATCCCCTTTCAAATTTAATTGTAGGGTCATCAATAACAGTAACACTACTTGATGCAACTTTTTCTCCAATTTTTCCAGCATAAACAGGTGAGGTTCCTCTATAAATAGAATCTATCTCAAGTGAATGACCTATTGCCTCATGAATTAAAGTCCCTCCAGCACTTGAAGAAAGAACACATGGAAAATTTCCTACAGGTGCAAAAGGAGCATCAATTAAGGTGTTTGCTCTATTAAATGCAATCTCAACCTTTTTCTTTATTTCATTTCTTAACTCCTTTTCAGAAGGAATTTTTCTAAAACTTAAAACCTCATGAACCCTCAACTTCATCCTTTTTTCAAAAACAATTTCAATAATACCCCTTAAATAATATTCATTCCAGGAAACTCTTTTATAT
>QMOP01000122.1 GCA_003650255.1 Caldisericota bacterium | reverse complement strand
TTCTTTCTTATATTTTTACGTATCTTGTTGGAAAAATAGGGGCATATATAGTTGGATTTTCAATTCTTTTTCTTGGAATAAGTTTTTCTTTTGAGATTTCTCTTTTTACAATAAAGGATAGATTTGAGAAAGTAGTAACAGATACTGTAAGGACAATAGAAGAAAAAAAGAGGGAGATTAGGGGGAAGAAAGAAAAAGAAAAGAAGCAGAAAGTAAAGGAAGAGGTTAGGGTGAAGATTAAGGAAAAGGAAAAAGAGAAGGTGAAAAAGGAGTATGAGATTCCACCGATAGACCTTCTTAATAAGGTTCCTGAAGTAAAGGAACTTCCGAAGATTGAGGATGGAAAAAGGATTTTAGAGGAGGTTTTTAAGAATTTTGGTATAGGAGCAAGTGTTAAAGATGTAAATGTTGGACCAGGAGTAATTCTTTATGAAATAGAACTTCTTCCAGGAGTAAAAACATCCCAGATTTTTGGGATTGAAAGAGATATTGCACTTGCTCTTTCTGCTCAGAGAGTAAGAATTATAAGTCCTCTTCCTGGAAAATCAAGGATTGGAATAGAGATTCCAAGACATAGTGGAGAGACAGTTTATTTAAGAGAGGTAATTGAGAGTGATGAGTTTAAGAATACGAAATTTCTTCTTCCAATTGCTATTGGGAAAAAAGTTACAGGTGAAATTGTTATAGATGACCTATCAAGAATGCCACATCTTTTAATTGCAGGTGCAACCGGCTCTGGAAAAAGTGTTTTCATTCATTCTCTTATCATGAGTTTGCTTTTTAAACTAACTCCTCGTGAATTGAAATTCATAATGATAGATCCAAAAGTTGTTGAACTTCCAGTATACAATGGAATAGAACACTTACTTCATCCTGTTATAACAGAGGTAAAGGAAGGACAGGCAGCATTGAATTGGGCAATAGGCCAGATGGAGAGGAGACTTAAACTCTTTGGAGAAAGTGAGGTTAGGGATATTGTTGAGTACAACAGAAAGAGAAAGGATGAGAAGGTTCCATATATTGTGATTGTAATTGATGAACTTGCAGACCTTATGAGTATGGCAAGGGATAAAATTGAGAAATCAATAACGCGACTTTCTCAGATGTCAAGAGCAGCAGGAATTCATCTTGTTCTTTCAACTCAGAGGCCATCTGTTAATGTTATAACAGGGGTTATTAAGGCAAATCTTCCAGCAAGAATTGCATTTCAGGTAATATCAAAAGTTGATTCAAGAACAATACTTGATACACATGGTGCTGAGATGCTTCTTGGAAAAGGAGATATGCTTTATCTTTCACCTGGTAGTGCAAAACCTGAAAGGATTCAGGGCTGTTATGTTTCACTTGATGAAGTAAAAAGAGTTGTATCTTTTATAAAGAAAGAATCAGGAGAGGTTTCAAGAATTGAGTTTAAGAAGAAGGAAGAGGAGAGAGGAATTTCAAAAGGAGCAAGAGATGAACTTTTCCTTGAAGCAGCAGAGTTTGTTTTAAGAACTCAGAAAGCATCCACTTCACTTCTTCAGAGAAGATTTTCAATCGGTTATCAGAGGGCAGCAAATCTTATTGATGCTCTTTATGAGGAAGGAATTGTTGGAGAGGAACTTGGTCCTACAAAAGGAAGGGAGGTTTTAAAGGATATAACATATCTTGAGGAGTTAAAAAAGAAGTATGGTTCTTAGTTTCTTAATTTTTTTCCTTTATTCAAAAAGTTTTGATTTTAAACTTAAAAATCCATCTCCATGTGTTATAGAATTTTCTCAGGAAAGAGTGATCTTTAAAGATAATTATAGGATTAAAAGTAAGGGAAGGATTTATTATCTTGAACCATTTCTTATATATGAAATTTCCAAACCTTCAATTACAATAGTTTACACGCAGGATTATATCTATTACTTTTTCCATTACTTAAAAAGGTTTGACAGAAAAGAACTTCATGGAGAGGTAAGTTGCTGGGATGTTTTTATAAGGGAGTTTAAGAAACAGGATGTAAGGAAAAAGAAAATAAAAAATGGCTATATTCTTACCAAAAAGAAGGGAGAAAATTTTTACAAACTTAAAGTTGTAGATGGAGAGGTTAAGAGTTTGAAGGTAAGAACTCCTTTTGAAGAGATAAGTTTTAAAATTTTAAGTTTAAAAAAGAAAAAATTAAATAGAAAATTTTTTAGAGACAAACTAAAAAAATTGCTTGACAAATATAAAAGATGAGGTATAATTTTTTAAAAATCCTTGGATGAAAAAATCAGTTAAATTTGGATCTTGAAAAGGAAATCGTTTAAAAGTTCTAATTAAGGAGGAGAGAAAATGGCAGTTGAATCATTTTATTCAATGAGTGATTTAAACAGAATGAGTTTACAGGAACTTCATTCAATTGCTAAAAAGTTTAAGATTCAGAAATCTCAGGGGACAAAAAAACAGGAATTGATTTTCAAAATTTTACAGGCACAGGCTGAGAAAGAAGGAAATCAGTTAAGGGAAGGGGTTCTTGAAATTTTGCCTGATGGTTTTGGATTCCTTCGTTCTTCTTTTAATTCCTATCTTCCCTCAAACAGTGATGTATATGTTGCACCTTCACAGATAAAAAAATTTCGTTTAAGAAAAGGGGATTTGATTCTTGGTGAGGTAAGACCTCCAAAAGACCAGGAAAAATATTTTGCTCTAATTAAAATTCTTGCAGTAAATGGAGAGGATGTAGAAATTTTAGAGAAAAGACCATATTTTGATGAACTTACTCCATATTTTCCAACTGAAAAGTTTAAACTTGAGTATGACTCTGAGGATATAACAACAAGGGTAATAGATCTTTTAACTCCGATAGGGAAAGGACAGAGAGGACTTATAGTTGCTCCTCCTCGTTCTGGTAAAACAACAATTTTGCAGAAAATTGCAAATGCAATAATAAAGAATCATCCTGAGGTTGAAGTTATTGTTCTTTTGATTGATGAAAGACCCGAGGAGGTTACTGATTTTGAGAGGCATGTTAAATGTGAGATTGTTTCCTCAACATTTGATGAGCCACCAGAGAGACATATTCAGGTTGCAGAGATTGTTCTTGAGAAGGCAAAGCGTCTTGTTGAACATAAAAAGGATGTTGTGATACTACTTGATTCTCTTACAAGATATACAAGAGCAAACAATGCACTTATTCCTTCTTCTGGTAGAGTTATGTCAGGTGGACTTGATTCAAATGCCCTTCACAGACCAAAGAGATTTTTTGGGAGTGCAAGAAGCATTGTTGAAGGGGGAAGTTTAACAATTATTGCAACATGTTTAATTGAGACAGGTTCAAGAATGGATGATGTGATATTTGAGGAGTTTAAGGGAACAGGAAATATGGAAATAAATCTTGACAGACGCTTGGTTGATAAAAGGGTATTTCCTGCAATAGATATAACAAGATCTGGAACAAGAAAGGAGGAACTTCTTATAGAAAAAAATACTTTACAGAAAATCTGGATTTTGAGGAAGGCATTGAGTTCTCTTAATAACCCTGTTGAGGCAATGGAACTTCTTATTGATAGATTAAAGACAACAAAGTCAAACAGTGAATTTTTAAAGAAGGTTGAAAAAGCATTTTCTGGATAAATGTTAAAGAATCTTTAATTGACAAAATACTTATAAAAAAGGTATAATCCCAAAAAAATGAGGTACTCGGAATTTTTTCTTTATACTTCAAGGGAAGTTCCAAAGGATGCTGAAGTTCCCTCACATCGTCTAATGTTAAGAAGTGGAATGATAAGGAAACTATCTTCTGGAATTTATGAATGGCTTCCTCTTGGTTTTAGAGTTTTAAAAAAGGTTGAAAAGATTGTAAGAGAAGAAATGGATAGAATTGGTGCTCAGGAAGTATTATTACCAGCACTCCTGCCAAAATCTCTATGGAAGGAAACAGGAAGATGGGATTTATATGGAAAGGAGTTATTTCGGCTTAAAGATAGAAAGGATTCTGAGATGTGTCTTGGTCCAACACATGAGGAAATAATAACAGATCTTGTGAGAAGTTATGCGAGGTCATGGAAGGATTATCCTCTAATTCTATATCAGATTCAGACAAAATTCAGAGATGAGATAAGGCCGAGATTTGGTGTGTTGAGGGCAAGGGAGTTTTTAATGAAGGATGCATACAGTTTTGATATTGACGAGAAAAGTGCTGAGGAAAGTTACTGGAAGGTTTATGAAGCATATGAGAGGATATGTAAAAGATGTGGATTCATTTACAGAGTTGTAGAGGCATCTACTGGTCTTATAGGAGGAAAATTTTCACATGAGTTTATGGTTATTGCAGATACAGGAGAAGAGGAAATCATATCCTGTATGAATTGTGGATATGCTGCAAATATGGAAAAAGCAGAATTTAAAATAAAAGATGAAAAATGGAAGATGGAAAATGAAAAGGAAATTGAAGAGGTTTATACTCCAGAAAAAAGAACAGTTGAAGAGGTTGCAGGATTTCTTTCAGAAAACAAGAATAAATTTATAAAAACTCTTATATATGAA
>QMOP01000121.1 GCA_003650255.1 Caldisericota bacterium | reverse complement strand
GATTTTGGAGATGGATGGGGAAATGGAGATACAAACCGTCTTTACAGAAACCATATGCCCCCTGGTTTTTGTAAAAATACAGAGTATGTTGAGAATGGACAGTATTTTAAAATCACAAAAGGTTCCTGGGATGATGCAAATAACTGGTCAGCTGGCTACTGGATAAATTCCTGGGATACAACATGGGACATTCCAAGGAATGACCAGGGAAATAATAGTAATGCTTACATCACAGACCTTCCTTTTTCTCCTGCCTATGCTACACTTGTTTCAAAAGACACACCAACAGCCACAACAGAAACATTTGGTTTTCTTGTAACCTCTGCTGAACCAATTTACATTTCTTCTGTTTCTGGTGGAACAACAGATGTGGATCCTGGTGACAGTGTGACAATAAATATAACACTTTCTTCTTCAAAGTGTGCTGAGGAGACAGTTGTTGTGAGATATACAACGGACAACTGGGTATCATCATCATTTGTTGAGGCAACAGGAAGTGGAACCTCATATTCTGCAACAATTCCAGGACAGAGTGGTGGAACAACAGTTTCCTGGTATGCCCTTACAACAACAAACGGTGCCTATTCAAATATGACACATTCAAATGCCGACTATTTAACTCTTTCCTGTGAAAATAACAATGATAATAATTATAGTTATTATGTTTACAATCTTGGAGATTCATGGCATGTTCCGGATAATGCAGAACCATCAGGAGTTCCGTCAATGAGAAATCCAAAGACAGATATTTGTAAAGGCACAACCGTTTATATTTATAATGGAACAAGATTTCAAAATGGTTCAAATAATTCAGACCAGTCAGGAGGAACACTTTATTACAGAAAATCTGGTGAAACTACCTGGAATACGTCAACATTCAATTACGATACAACTGAAGGAGATGTTAAATACTGGATGGCATCATTTGTTAATCCGTATATTAAGGGAGAGACAGTTGAGTATTATTTAAAGATTACTTATACAGACCATGATGTAACATATATTTATGGAGATAATGCAAACTCTTATGCAACAGGAAAGGAAGAGGAGGCACAGGCAAATCCATTTACTTTTGTGGTTAAAAACTCAACTCCAAGTGTGCCAGATTTAACCTTTCCTGATGGTGGAGAGTCATTTAGTGTTGGTTCTTCAACAAATATAACCTGGAATAATTCAACTGATCCTGATGGAGATAGTATCACTTATGATATTGATTATTCAACTGATAATGGAACAACATGGATTGATATTGGAACAGATAATGATGGCTCTCCTTATTCATGGACAGTTCCAGATACACCGAGTAATCAATGTCTTGTGCGGATTAGAGCATACGATGGAGAGGCATATTCTTCTTTTGATGTTTCACAGAATGTTTTTACGATAGAGGGCAACTTTCCTCCAGATGCACCTACTCTTGTAAGGCCCTCTTCTGGAACTATAAGTAATAGTTTATCACATACATTTGAATGGAGTTTTTCAGACCCAAATGGTGACAGTCAAGGTGGATATGAACTTTTAATTGACAATAACTCTGATTTTTCCTCTCCAGAATACGATTTTATTGAAAACACAAATTCAACCTCAACAACAAAGACACTCTCTCAGGGCCTCTGGTACTGGAAAGTAAGATGCTGGGATACAGCAGGTTCAACAGGTCCATACTCATCAGCATACACTCTTACAATAGATACAACTCCACCGGTTGCAATAAATGATCTTGTTGCCAGCAAGACAACAGGAGGAAAAGCATGGGTTGATTTATCCTGGACAAATACAAGTGATGATTTGAGTGGAGTAAAGGAATATTGGGTTTATCGTTCAGATATTTCAGCTGTAACAGATTCTAATAAAGGAGACCTTCAGCATCCCAAGATTGCAACGGATTCAGATGGAACACCTTATCAGGACCAGACAACCTCTCCAAATACCCTTTATTATTATGCAATTACTGTAATAGATAATGCTGGAAATGAAAGTTCTGTTTCAAACTCTGCTTATGTTAAAACAGCAAGAATTGATATTGACGGCAGTGACAGTGACTGGACAGGAACAGCTCCGACAAAAGTAAATTCTCTTGTTATTTCAAACAATGAAGCAATATGGAAGGACAAGGCAGGAGACAGAAGAACAGACCCAACAGCAAGTGATGACTATTATGATTTGACAGAATTCAGAGTAACTGCTGATGATGATTCAATCTATTTCTTAATAAGAGTTGCTGATGTTTTAAATGATGAAACATATATTTCAATCTCAATTGATACTGACCAGTCCTCATCTGATACAGGAATGAACTGGAATGCTGATGATTCTGGAATAACACTTGGAGATGAATATGAATCACCTGCAAACCTTCATTATGCAGAAAGAAACATAATAATTCACAGAAGTTCTTCAACAAATTATGGAATTATTGAAATGTATGCAGATGATGGAACCTCCTGGTATGCTCCACCAACACATGGAGACGGAGCAGTTAATTTCAATCAGACATCAGAATTTATAGAGGTAAAGATTTCAAGGTCTGATCTTGGAATCTCAGGAAATGCTACTTTGAGATTTTCAGTTGCTACCTGTGATAACCATATTGTCTGGGCAAATGATGGTGATTCAACAGTTGGTTATCCTGTATGTGATGCACTTGACACTATATCAATTGTAAGAATCTCAACAGGTTCAGAAGCAGGACAGTATCACAATGACCAGAATAATGATATGAATGCATGGGATGAGGATATTTCTGATGGAGATATTGATTTTTATTTTGATGTAAGGATTGATGCAGATGGAAATATTTCAAATACTCCTCCAACATCTCCTTCAAATCTTTCTCCGTCAAATGAATGGGTTTCAACATTGACTCCAACGCTTTCCTGGGATGCCTCTTCTGATTCTGATACAGGGGATACTGTTACAAGTTATCTTGTTGAAATTGGAACAGATTCCACACTTGATGATTTTGTTAGTTTCAGAGTAAATGTTAAAGGAGAATCGTTTACAATTCCAGAAGATTTATTAAATGGAGTTACATATTACTGGAGAGTATATGCAAGGGATAGATGTGGAGTTCTTTCAACTCCTCAAACTACAAAGTTTTTCACCGATAATACTCCTCCATCCCAGCCACTTAATCTTTCAGCAACAGCATCTGGAACAAATGCTGATTTAACATGGGATGCTTCAACTGATTCAGAAAGTGGGATAAAAGGATATATAATTTACAGGGCAACATATACTGGATTTCCTTTAACTTCAGATTATCAGATAACAGTTGCAACAGATGTTACAACAAACTCCTATACTGATACTGGACTTACTCAAGGGGTAACTTACTATTACAGGGTTAAAGCAGAGAACAATTCAGGATTAACCTCAACAGAATCAAATGAAGCAAGTTGCTGGATTCCTGCAAACTATGCTCCAGATGCACCTTCAAATCTTGGACCAAGTGAATTTACATCAGGGGGATGGACAAATAATGCGAACCCAACACTTGAGTTTAAACAGTCAGACCCGAATTCTACTGATCAGGTTCAGTACAATATAATCATTTCAAAAAATCCTGATTATTCTTCTCCTGTGGTAAATTTTACCTCTTCTCTTGGACCTCAGGGAACAACAAACTATCAGTGTCCTCTTCTTTCAGAAGGAACATATTACTGGAAAGTAAAGACAATTGATGAAAATGGAGCATCCTCCACATGGAGTGAAGCAGGAAATCCTGCATTTAAACTTGATACCACTCCTCCACCTTCAATAACCGACCTTGATGCAAATGTTTCAGGAACAAATGTAGAACTTACATGGACGCCTATAAATGATTCACTTTCAGGAGTTGACCATCAGATTATTTACAGGGCAACATTTACAATAACAGATGCAAATAAAGCACTTGCAACAATTGTAAATAGTTATATTCTTCCAGGAGTTAATTCCTATACAGATACTGGAGTTGCTGAGGGAGTTACATACTATTATGTTATAACAAGTGTTGATAAGGCAACAAATGAGTCAAGTGTTTCAAATAATGCTGGTCCTGTATGTGCACTTCCAACTCCTGAAATTTCTGAAACAGGAACATGGTATGCTGTTTATTTTACTGCTGATACTTCAGATTCTACATATAAATCATATTTTAACAAAAAGATATGTTCATTAATAAGAAGTGCAAAGAGTGAGGTTCTCCTTGCATGTTACAATTTAAATGATGATGATCCTGGAGGTGACCCTGAAGGTTCCGTAATAGATGCTTTAAATGAAGCATATAATAATGGAGTGACAGTTAAAGTGATTGTTGATGATGAGAACTCAACACAAGAAGCGCTTACTAAACTTGACCCGGGTATTACAGTTAAATGGGATTCTTCTGCTGATGAGATGCATAATAAGTTTATTGTTGTTGATGGTGAGTATGTTTTAACAGGTTCAGCAAACTTTACACAGTATAATTTTACAATCTCTGACAATTCAATTGTTTTAATAAGGGATTCATCCCTTGCTTCAAACTATAAAGCAGAATTTG
>QMOP01000120.1 GCA_003650255.1 Caldisericota bacterium | reverse complement strand
CTTATAATCCTTATCATCAGGAAAAATTTTTCTTACTTTCTTTAAAATCCCTTTTGCTTTTCTATAATTTCCTTTTTTAAATTCTGAAAGAGAAGCGCGATAACTTTTATCTGCAATCTCCTTCATTCTTTTAAATATCAATTTCTCTATTTCATCAACTCCCTCCCACTTTAAAGATCCCTCTTTCTTCAACCTTTTGAAATTCTTAAACGCTATAACAATCTCCTCTTTTGAAAGTGGCTTTACAACCTCATCCAGAAATCTCTTCATATTCTCATTCTCTATCCTCAACTTCTCTTCCATCCCCATCATCCTTTCAACAAGTTCTTTTTCTCCTTTTCCCCACTCATAAGAGAAACTGAATGAAAGGATGTTTCTTAATTCATGAAACTGAATGGAAAAACTGAAAAGTAAATCTCTCCAGGAAATCTCAATTCCAGAGGAAAAACCATAAATTCTGTTATAACCAAAACCGAACATAAGATTTTTTGAAACTTTATAAACTCCGCCAATATAAACTGGAAAAAATATTTTCTCTGTAAAAAGAGAAAACTCAAGTCCAAATTCTGTTTTTTTGAACTTATATAAAGATCCTATTCTTAAACTCAATCCCTCGCTTATTCTTTCATCCTTCAATCTGATTGAAACTGGCAAAAGATTATATGCTATAAGAGAAAATATAAATGGCTCTTTCTCATAAACTGCTCCTATGTCAATACCAAAGGAGGAATCCTCATAAAGATAAATTGACTCCTGATAAATCTTTAAATTACCTCCAAACCTAAAATTATCCTTTTTCCTTGAAAGATTAAAATAATAAACCTCACTTCTTTCCCTGAAATATCCTGTGACTTTAGCATTTTCATCCCTTACATCTGCTGGTTCTGTCTCAAGTATCTTTCCTCCAGCACCGAAATAAAAAGGTAAATCAATTGCCTTATACTGCAATGAAACTGAGTTGTATTTTGAAAAAAACAGATTCTCAGTGGTAAAATTCAATCTAAAAGTTCCTTTAAACTCATTTTTTGCTGGATTCAAAAATATATCTTCTGACCAGAAACTTAAAGATCCGGATCCTTTTGAAAATGCACATCCTGAAAGATTGTATAAATCATTCAATCCTGCATTAAGAAAAATAAAAAATAAAAAAAATATCATCTCACAATTCCAATTAACCTTTTTCTTTCATTGTCACCTACTTTAAGAAAAAGAATATACATACCAGAGGTAAGTTTTTCACCTTTACTATTTTTCCCATCCCAGATATATGTATTAAGCCCTGATTTCCCTGTAAAACTCTTTCTAAAAACTATTTCACCTGAAATTGAATAAATTCTCATCTCTACTTTCTTCTCCTCTTTCATCCTGAACTGTATATATGTTTTATCTGAAAATGGATTTGGAAAATTCACAATCTCAGTAATTTCCTCCTGAGGATCCGGCTGGTAAAATATTGCTACCTTTTTTCCAGAATAAACAACTCCTGAAATCCTGCTCTCTTCAATACTCACATCCTCTGCAACCCTCCACTCTCCATCCCAGAAATAAAGGGATATGTTTTCTACAGGTAAACCCTCATCACTTATCCCATCATTGTCAAAATCAGGTATATTAAACAGAACCTTTACCATTTTATTCTCTTCTTCTCCTTTTAAAATAACTTTATACACTTTAGAATATGCAGGTTTTAAAAATACATCGTATTCTTCAATATTTTCTGTTTCTATTTCAACACTTGAATACGGTGAAATATCCTCAAGTAAAACTGCTTCAACATTTTTATCATCACTTACAGCCCTTAAGTGCTCTACATAAAAAACATTTTTTTGTGTCTGGGTTGAAAGAGAAAATGTATCATAGACCTCTATCCACCAGGTATAAGTTGCATTGTCTTCTAAATCCTGATTTATTGTAAATGTATTTGTGCTCAATCCCTCTTTATAATAAAAAAGATTTTCTCCTTTAAGATAAAATGTATAGGATTTAATCCTATCTCCAAACATCCAGTCAGGTTCAAATGCTTCATTCCAAGAAAATGTTGGTCTTGCAATCTTCACAATCTCTCCATCTTTAGGAGAAATAAGGGAGGGTGCTACGGGAGAATGATTATTATTAAAAATTGAAAATGGTCCTGTAATTGTGTATGAACTTGAAATTCCATCAGATGCTTCGACTTTTAAAAAATATGAAGTTGAATCCTGAAAAAGAGTTGTATCTAAAGGATATTCAAGGGTTGTTATTGAGGAGGCAATAAGAGTATATTCGGAATCTTTAAAAATATAAACATTAAAATAATGGAAATCATAAGGATTCTTATCATAAACACTCCATTTAAGTGATATATCTCCACTATAAACATTACCTTCTGTGGGAGATGAAATGGAAACTTGAGGAGGATAATTTTCATTCTCAATTGTGAAAACATCCGTAACTGATTCTCCTTTTAATCCCCTTTTATCAATTCCCTCAATTTTTAAAACATGCCATGGACCATTTGGATAATAAAGTGTATCCCATGAATAAGATTTCAAAGTATAATTTTCAACCAACTTTATAAAACTTTTTCCCTGATTTGAGGAATAATAGAGGTTATAATAGACCTCATCATCTTTATTAGGGTCAACTGAATCCCACTTAATCTCAATAGTTCCACTTAAAGTTTCTCCTCCAACAGGATTTATAAAATAGACATTTGGTGGAGCATTTGTAAAACCATACAAAGCACCTGATAACTCAGAAAAATTTCCTGCTTTATCCTTTGCCATTATCTTAAAAAGATACGTTGTTGCATCCTGAAGATTATTTACAACATAAGTATGAATTTCGCCAGAAGAGGTGGATGTTGAAATTATTATTTCTTCAAAAAGGGTTGAACTTGTATAATAAATTCTAAACTCATCTAAAATTTTAAATGGAAAATCATAAGGTGAAGTCCATTGCAATCTTATCTCTCCATTTTTTTCTCCTGTCTCTGCTTTAAGATTTATTATTTTTTCAGGTGGAACAGTATCAACACAAACTCTAAAGACCTCTGAATCACTGTAAAGAGAACCATCAGAAACCCTCACCTTCCAGTAAATACTTCCTGTAAAAAGATTTTCTACCAACAAGGATCTATTAAATGTTGCTGATGTATAGAAAATATAGTTGAAATTTGAATCTGTTGAAAGATATAGAGAATAAGAAACTGTATCTCCATCAAGGTCATAACCATCCTCCCACTCAAAATTCAGTTTCAAACTGTTTTTAAAACTTTCATTTTCTGGAGAAAGAAGATTTCCTGGTTCTGGTGGAGTATTATATTTAAAATCAATAAAATATATAAAAGGAGTAAATTTTTCATCAGGGGTTGAAAGTTCAGCCTTCCATCTGAAGTATCTTCAGTTTGGAAGAACTGCAAAATCACTTTCCCAACTACTCCATGTGTTTCCATCAAAAGAGGATTGAAAATAAAAGTTTATACTTCCACCATTAAGTGAATGGGAGGAAGAAAAAGAAAGATAATCCGGTTCTTCAACTCCTGTATCATAGGGAAGGGAAATTGCAAATTCCTGTGTATTATAATATGTTTCAAAAATAAAATCAGGTGCACCAAAAAGACCAACTGCTTCTGAATCAGGAAATCCCTCTTTTGAAGATTTCCAGAAAGAGTCAATATAAATATCTCTTCTTACAGTAGGAGAGGTTGTATTAAAAACTGAAAATCCCTCCTCACACCAGACAGAGACTCTGTAAAAAGTTGAAGAGGAAACCTCAACAGGAACAGAAAGATAAACATAATTCCAGCCAGTTCCTCCAGTAACAGTACAAGAAGCAAGTAAAACCCCATCATCACTCCACAATTTCACCCTTTCAATTCCAGATACTTCTGCTGGCTTGTATCTACCAAGTGCAATAACTTTTCCATTTCTTAATGGTCTGAACCTCCATCCAAACTCATAACTTCCTTTTAGATTTGTCTGGTATTCCTCATAATAAAGTATCCAGTATCTATCCTTTGAAAGGTGCAATGTTTCATTTGTTGTATCCCACGAAGCAGTTGTCTGTGGATCAAAATAATCCTTTGTTGAAAAATCCTCTCTTATTGTAAGTCCTGAGAGAATGGAAATCAAAAGTAAAGTAATTACCATTCTTTTAAAATTCTAATAAAATTTTCTTTTACAGCAAAACAAAAATTGTTAAAATTTTTAAAATGATAAACAAAGATTTTGAAGATTTTTTCAGATATTTAAATAAAAATAAAGTAGAATATCTTGTTGTTGGAGGTTATGCACATATCTATTATACTGAACCAAGATATACAAAAGACCTTGATATTCTTGTAAATCCAACAATAGAAAACTCAAAAAGAGTTTATAAAAGTTTATGTGATTTTTTTGGTGTTAAAAAATTAAAAATCTCTCAACTACATTTTACAAAAAAGAACAAGCCAGGAGAATTCTCTGTTGCTATTGGAAATCCACCAAACAGTATTGAGATATTTACAAATCTTCCAGGAATTGATTTCTTAAAGGCATGGAAAAATAAACAAAGATTCAAATATGGAAAAGTTTTTGTATGGGTAATCGGTATAAATGAACTTGAAAAAAATTTTAAAACTGTTGCAAAAATAAATAAAAAATTAGAG
>QMOP01000119.1 GCA_003650255.1 Caldisericota bacterium | reverse complement strand
TTCTGTTGATATACATGCACAGTTAGACTTACCTCAGAATACATCAACAAGTGGTCAGAAGAAAGCAGTTATTTCATTTACAGCACAGGCTCAATAAGTTTTAGAAAGGAGGAGAGAGTGTGATGTTTGGTTTTGGTGATGGAAGGTAGAAGTGGTTATTAGTACAAGAGGAGGTGAGTAATGTGAGGAGCATTTTGGTTATATGTTTCTTAATGGTGATTTTAGGTAAGAATGGATTTGGACAATTACATAGTTTAGCAGTTAATTTCAGCGATGTGATTCTTGCGAATATGAAGCCAGGGATGGTTTATAGTTTGAAGAAGGAGAAAGGGATATCTTTTGAGGTGGTGAATAAAGCAAAAGAAAAAAGAGATGTCGAAGTAGTGGTAGAGATTCCAACAGAAAATCAGTTAAAGGAGTATTATGAACCAATTCCTGATGTGTCATGGATTTCTGTTTTTCCTTCAAGATTTCAACTTGAACCCGGTGAAAGTATGAAATGTGATATAGTAATTTCAATTCCTCCTGATAAAAAATACGCAAATAGACACTTTCAAGCGATGATTGTTGCACAATCTGCTGGCAAACCGGGAGAATGGGAGCTTGGATTAGGAGTAAACCTAAGGGTTGCAAGTAGAATAAGGTTTTCTACAGGTAAGACTCCTCAGAGATTGATGGAAGAGTATAGGAGGAAGATATACGAAGCGCTTAAACTTGAGCTTTCACCGATGAGTTTATTTTTAAAAGGTAGATTACCGGTGGGAAGAAAAGTTATTCTCGGAAAGAACTTAGATACAATTCAACTTGTTAATAAAAGTTCAAAAAAGTATAAGGTCAGTTTTTATCTCGCGCAGAAACCTGAAAATTTCGGTCTTGTGGAGGGATATGAGGTATTACCATCAGAGGTAAAGGTTAAATTTAAAAAAGTAAAGATGAAGTCAAAACCCAAATCAATATCGGATATTATCATACAGATTGAAATTCCGGATAAAGAGGAGTTTTATGGTAAGAAATTTGCTTTTGTTGTTGTTGGAAGGGTTCTTGGGTTTGATATACCGATAGAGATTTTTTCAAGGGTTTATTTTAAAACAGAAGAAAAAATGAAAGATGACAAATGGAAAAATTAAAAAGATGACAAATGAAAAATAAAAAAATGACAAATGGAAGATGGAAGATGAAAAATGAGAGGGTGTGATGTTGTATAAAAGATTTGAAGATTTACCTATATGGAAAAGTGCATTTGAAATAGTTGTGAGGATTTATAAGGAAACAGAGAAAATAAGAGATTTCACCTTGAAAGACCATCTCAGGCGTACAGCCCTATCTATACCAAGCAACATTGCAGAGGGATTTGAAAGAGGGTCTTCAAAGGAATTTATGAGATTTTTGTTTATAGCAAAAGGATCATCTGGTGAGTTACGCACACAGTTGAGAATTGCTCAACAAATGGGATTTTTTTCAAGTAAAAAGTGTAAAGAGTTGATTTCAGATGTAGAAAACATAAGTCGTCAGATTATGGGTTTGATTGAAAGTATAAAGAAGAGGAAATTGAATAAATGAACTGGTTAAGAAGAGTAATGAGAATGACAGTTTGTTTTAGACACCTATTGTTTGTCATCTGTCATTTGTCATTTCTCATTGCTTCTTCTTTTGCTTCAACTGTTGATGTTAATATTTTTGTAAGGCCAGGACATAAGATTCCACCAGAACCTGTTACAGATTTGGTGGCAAAAACAGGAATAAATATTGGAGAAATTGAACTTACCTGGACTGCTCCAAAGACAACTTGGGATATTGATATAAGATGGTTCTATATAAGGTATGCGACTTTTTCAGTGAATGATTCTCCATTCCTTGGAGATACAACTGAGTGGTGGGATAGTGCCAATGGAATTTATGAAATTTCCAACTGGTGGAAATCTGGAGAAAAGGTAACACTTACGATTGGAGGTCTTTCTCCACAACTTACATACTATTTTGCAATAAAATCAGAGGATGAGTTTGGAAATATAAGTGATATTGATTTAAAGACAAAGAATTTAAATCAGGCACATGCTATGGCAGCATGGGATATGACACCACCAGCAAGGATTACGACACTTGTTGCTGAGGTAGGCAATGTTGAGGGAGAGATAAAACTTTCCTGGATTTCTCCTGGTGATGATGGAACAGTAGGGCAAATAACAGATGGAAAATGGAAGATTAAATATGCTACATATTCAGTAGTTGACTGGAATGAAGGTGTATGGAATGATTATGATGATAAATATGAACTTGTTATAGATACAGATACAAGTCCACTTTCATTTCATTCAATAACAATAACAGGACTTCATGGAGGAGTGACATACTATTTCAGAATCTGGGCATCAGATGATATTCCTAACTGGTCTGAGGTTTCAAATGGTGCAACAACTTATGCTCAAGTTGATGTAACCTCACCTAGTAAAGTAACTGATTTAAGAGCAGAACCAGGATTTAATGAGATTACTCTTTTCTGGACTTCACCGGGTGATGATGGAATTGATAAAGATATAATTAATGGAAAAGTTGAGGTTATTTACTCAACTTCACAAGTATTCATCCCATATAATTCAATTATCTTCTCCACTTCCACCTCAAAATTTGAGTTTATCTCTTATACAGTTACAGGACTCAAAGGAGATACAACATACTATTTCAGAATAAGGATTGCTGATGAGAGGGGTAATTTTTCAGAACTTTCAAATAAGGCAACTTCTTATACATTTGACAATGTTCCACCAATACCACCGACATCATTGATAGCAATAGCAGGAGATAGGGAGGTAGAATTAATCTGGACAGAATCAATTTCTAAAGATGTTGTTTATTATAATGTTTATCGTTCAACAGATATACTGAATTATGAATTTATTGGTCTTTCAACTTCAACACATTATCTTGATAAAGGACTTATGAATCTTGTAACCTACTGGTATTATGTAACATGTATTGATGAGGCAGGAAATGAATCTTCATCTTCCACTGTTGTTGCTGCTATGCCAGTAACAGGTGATTATATTGCACCTCTTCCACCTTATGGAATAAGAGGAGAGTTTGTTGATGGTAAGTTGAAGTTAAAATGGATTAGACCTTATTATAATGTTGATGGTTCTGTATGTGATGATTTAACTGGATTTATTATCTATAGAAGTAGTTCTATCTGGCAGAAAGGAGTTGCAATTGTAACTCTTTCTTCTTCAACTCTTTTCTATGAGGTGCCAGTTTCAACATATATATCTTATTACAGAATTGCTGCTATTGATGATGCATCTCCTTATCCAAATGAGAGTGATGCTTCATTTGTTATTGATTCTGGAAGAAATCTTTATGTTATAAGAGATGAGGTTGTTGTAAAGATTCCAGTTGAACTTCAGGATGAGATTCTTGGAAATCCTCAAGATGCAGAGGATGATTTTGTTTTAAGAGTTGATACGTTTACTCCAACTGTTAAAGGAGTTGCTATTGGTGGATATGAAATTGAAGCGTTAAAGGCAAAAGAGTGGAAGGAGGAAGCAGGTATTACTTTCTCAATTCCAGAGATTGAATTTGCAATTTACTATGAGAAAGAAAAGAAAATAATAAGAAAAGCAATGAAACTCACAAATGGAGAGTTTACACCAACAAAACTTGCTTTGTTCTGGTTTAATGGAGTTAAATGGATAAGAGTTGGTGGAGATGTTGATGAGATTGAGAAGAAACTTTATATAAAGACAGCACGTCTTGGAAGATATGAGTTGAGGTTATCTTATAAGGTTGGCAGTTTCATCCTTCATACTGTTTATCCGAAAATATTTACTCCAAATGGAGATGGAAGAAATGACATTGTTGAGTTTCAGTATGAAAATCCAGAGGGATTTGCTCCAACTGGAAAGATATTTGACATTAAAGGAAGATTTATTGCGAATTTGAAATTGGGACCAAATTCAAGTTCCACTTCCGGTAGTTTAATATGGGATGGAAAAGATAATAAAGGAAATATATGTGAAAGTGGTGTATATATTTATGAAATTGAAGCAGGAGGTGAAGTTTATAATGGAACGGTTATATTGGCTAAATAATAGCGAATGGCGAATAGCGAATGGTGAATTGTAGAGGGGGTAAAATGGAGCTGGATAAACCTCATAAAAAGTTAGAAGTATGGCAGAGAAGTTTAGATTTAGTAGAGGAAGTATATAGAGTAACGGCTAAATTTCCGCGGGAAGAAAAGTATGGTTTGGTGCCTCAAATGAGGAGAGCAGCAATTTCAGTTGTATCTAATATTGCTGAAGGGGCAGGTAGAAAAAATAAAAAGGAAAAGAAACAGTTTTTCTATATTGCTCGTAGTTCTCTTACAGAATTGGAAACACAGATTGAAGTAGGTTTGAAGTTAGGATATATAAAGAATGAGATAGGTAGGAAGATATTTAGAGAGTTAAATATTTGTGTAAAATTATTAAATGGATTAATAAGGAGTGTAAAATGAAAAAGAAATTACTTTTACTATTTGCCATTTGCCATTTGCCATTTGCTGGTTTGCTTCATGGTGCTTTTCTTGATACTGGGGTTGGTGCAAGACAGATTGCAATGGGAAATGTTTACATACTTAATGAAGCGGATTCCTTTTCAGTTTATTACAATC
>QMOP01000118.1 GCA_003650255.1 Caldisericota bacterium | reverse complement strand
TTTATAAGGATAAAAATTAAAGCCATCAAAAAACCAATAACATAAGAAGAAACCTCGGCTGCTTTTGGAACCTTCCATTTAACAGCAGCCCAGTGAAAAATTCCTACAAGAATACTTGGTGCAATTATAGCCATCAGAAAAAACTGCCTTATACAGTTTACAACCATTGGATAAGGATGTGGACCAAGAATATTCTGAAACGGTCTTGTAATAAGATAAATTCCAAGAAGTAAAAAACCAATAAAAGCACGTCTATATCCAATCTCACCAAAAATAAGTTTTCTAACCCTTGATACCCTCTTTATTTCAAGAGCCATTAAGAAATAAACAACTCCAGCAACTAAAGGAATAACAACATTTACAAGAAAAAGTGCAAACATTTTAAAATAAAAATTTCATCTCTAAATGGTAAAGAGGTGGCTTTCCCCTCAGGGGACGCTCGCGTATGTAGCTCGCTCGAATGTCCTGCGCCTGCCTGCCGGCAGGCAGGCCTGCCCGCCTACTGTCAGGCGGGGTAGAAAGCACCATGTCCTCGCTCGTAAAGCCCCTTCGGGAAAAACCACTTTCCTTTATTGGAACCTTAATACTCCTCTTCATAGGAACCAGATTCTTCCTCCTCATATCTTTTTAAAAGTTCTGCTTCAATTCTCTTCCTTACTTTCTTATTTATAATATAAATCTGCTTTATCCAGCTACCTCCTCCTTTTGGAGGTCTTGCAGGCCATGAAACCCATGGACCACTTCTTCCCTCCATAATCTTACATTCAACTTCAAATTTATCATTAAATATTACAGAACAAAAATACTTAAGTTTTGAACCTTCCCTTCTAAACTTTGAAAACTTCCCAATTCTATAAGAAATTTTATTAACTGGCTTTGAAGCAGGTTTCTTTGTAAGAACTGCCTTCCTTATTGCTTTTTTAACTGAAGGATCAAGAAACTTAATCTGAGGATAAACTCTTCCACTTTTTGCAACATATTCAGGAAATTTAAGAATAGTTTTATTTCCAATCTTCTTAATCTTAATATCCCTTATAAGAACAGTATTATTAAGAACAACCTCTGCTTTACTCTTTTTTACCTTTACACTTGTTACAACTGTAGGAACAGGTTTTCCACCAGGAACAATCTCAATATTTACCTGTGGACCAGTATAAAATCCTCCTTCAGTAAATTCACCTTTCCTGTATTTACTGAGTATTGTCTTTTCAACTTTTCTCTTTATTGATGGTTTAACAATTTCAACCTGATCTATCCATTTTCCACCACCTTCAGGAGGTCTTGCAGGCCACGCAATCCAATATTCATCTTGATATCTTGATTTCATTACCTTACACTCAACCTCAATCTCATTATTAAAAAGGACTGAACAGAATGCTTTAAGAGATGACTTTTTCCCTTTTGGAGTATAAGGAGAAAGTTTTGTTATTTTAAACTTAATATCAGGGGTTCTTTTTCCAACTGGCTTTTTCGTAAGAATTGCCTTCTTTATCCTTTGTAGAAGCTTTTCACTTTTTACTTTTACCTGTGGATACTTTCTTCCTGATTTTGAAATATAAGTTGGAAAATTAAGAGATGTTATCTTACCTGATCTTTTTTTAAACTTAATCTCTCTTACCTTAAGAAAATCGTTAATTATAACTGTTGCCTGATTCCCTTTTACCCAGACCTTTGTTACAGCAAGAGATTGTGAAAAAACTGGATGAGAAAATAATTGAACAAATAAAATTACAGAAACTACTCTAACAAGTTTCATTTTAAACCTCCTTCATGAGCAAATTTAAACATATCTTATATACTTTCTTTGCTATGTTAATTGCTTTCTCTGCATCCTTCTGAGTGGGAATTCTTCCTCGTACAATTCCAGGAATAAAAGGATATCTTGTTAATGTATAAAATTTATCAAGAAAACTCAGGTCCTTTCTTAGATATTCCAATTTATATCCTTCTTTTTTACAACTCTCCAGAAGTTCCAAAAGATGATGTATTTTAGGAACCCTATGTTTTCTTTCAATCAATGCCTTCATTATCTTTTCAACACATTGCTGTGAGTGGAAACAAGCATAATTATAAATTTTTTCCTTAAAAAGTAATTCCGCTGTCTTTAAATCGTCCTCTGCCAATTTTATCCATTCTTTAACCAACCTTCTCATATATAACCTTTCCAATTTTTAAAATTTCTCTTACATAAGGATTGTTTTTTACTTCTTCAGGTGCTAAAATAAAAACATCAAGAGCAATTTTGGGTTTAACTATATCCAAAAATTCATCTATTCTATCTAAATACCTCTTTTTACTTTTCTTGATTATCAATAAGTCTATATCACTCCCTGAATGAATTTTACCCTCAACAAGTGAACCAAACAATATAACCTTATCTGGTTTATAAAATTTTTTTAATCGCCTTAAAATTCTTTTTAGTTCTTTTTTTAACCTTTCTTCTCTCCTCACTCTTCCTCTAAAAATTCCTCTTCTTCTAAAAGTTTTCTTGCTTTCTCAATCTTCTTTTTACTCAATTCATGGTTCGGGTCTATTTCAAGAACCTTTTCCCAGTATTCAATTGCTTTCTCATATTCTCCATCAAGGAAATATTCTGTTGCTCTGTTAAAATATCTCTTTTTTAATTCCTGTTCATCCATCTCCTCTTCCTCTATCTCCTCTACTTCTTCCTCTTCAATCTCTTCCTTCTCTTTTCCAAAGAAACGAAAAACCGTCTGAATACGATGTGAACCAAAATTATCTCCTATACCAAAAGGAAGAGAAAATGAATAAACAATCTCAAGTTCATTACTGCCAATTCCGAAAATATAACTTAATCCAAAACTTAAACTTCTATCATTAAAACCTGCTCTCGCTCCAAGTAAATCCATAAACCAACCTTCAACACCGAACCTATATGACAACTCACCATCTCTTAAAACAAAATCTGTTCCAACAAGGAAATCATCCATTTTCCAGATTTTATTAAAATTTCTGCTTGCTCCAAACCTTAAAATTAATGGAACCAAATCTTCCTCTTTTAAACCAACATCAGCAGGAATAATATTTTCAAGAGAAAAGCCAATCTTAATTGAATTCTTTAAAGAATAATTTATGCCTGTATCAAGAGTAAAAGCTGTTTTACTTGAAGATTTATACTCATTTAAAAATTCTTCATCAAGATTATATTTGTGAGTTAAAATTTTAAGATTTGCTCCAATACCCAAATTATTCTTAAGCATTGAAAAAGAAAAAATAAATATGTTTTCAGAATAAAGGGAATCTGCATCATACATTCCAATAGCAGTCCCAAGATTAAATTTTGAGAGAGGATAAACTCCAGAAAGATAATAATAATTCCAGTTTACTCCATCAAGACCAAGATATGGCTTAAAAAACATAAATGACGCTTCAGGATAGTTTAAAAATGATGCTCCTGCTGGATTGTAAAAAAGAACTGTTGAATCAAATCCTCTTGAAGCATAAACTCCACCCATTCCCTCTGCTCTTGCACTGAAACCAATGTCCTGAAAAGCAGAAAATAAGTTAGTGAACAGTAAACAGTAAACAGTAAACAGAATAAATTTTTTCATTTTACTATTACTATTGTTCCATAAACTGTTTTTCCTGAACTTGTCTCTGACTTATAAATATATGCTCCTGACTCCTCTCCTTCAGGAATCCATTTTATTACATCATTTCCTTTTTTCTCAATTGTTTTTATCTTTTTCCCTGTAGGAGAATAAATTGTAACTTTTAAAACTTCACTTCTAAATTCAAGTGGTCTTTCATTTGAAATAAAATTGTGAACAGGTTTTCCTTCAAGTGAAACATCAAGTGTTTTTGCCTCTATTTTAACTCCTTCTGGATTCTCTTGATTATTGTCATTTAAAGAATAAATTGTATATGTATAATTTCTACCTGCCTCAAGTCCTGTATCCTGATATGACATATCAGTTTTATCTGCAGTTAAAGTTACAATCAAAACTCCATCTCTATAAATTCTGTATTTTGCACCAACTTTTGCTTGCCAATAGATAGTTATTGAATAAAGATTTGACTCTGGCTCCTTAAGGGATTGAGATGGTGGCTCCTCATATGTCCAGGAAGAAACAACAGATGTTGAACTTACTTCAGTTCCTTTATATGCCTCAACATATATTCCATAACTACTATTTGGATTAAGTCCTGTTTGAATCCAGTAAGTTGTATCCTTTGATAAATCTATAATTTTTCCTCCTGTTGAGGAATAAACTGTATATCCTTCTTCATCTCCAGCATCACTCCAACTCCATTTTATACTTGAATCTGAAAGAGGAATCCCTTGCAAATTTGATATATAAAGTGGAATTTTTAAACTTGAAACATTTGAAACACTGCTCCAGTTTCCGGAATCATCACATAAGAAAATAACAAAATAGTAAGTAACTCCTCCTGTAAGATTGGATATAGTGTAATTCTGAACAGAACCCTGAACCATATCTGTTGAAACAACAACCTGACAAGAAGATGTGCTCCAGGAAAGAGTATATGTTGAATACTGAATTGCAAATTTACCTCCAGAAATATCACCTGTTGCTCCATCATCTCCTGTAGCAGTCCATATAAGTTTTGCTCCTTTTTTATCTTGAGTAAGTTCTGAACTTAAATCAGTTACAGGAGATGGCGGAGTTTCATCAATTGATGGAGTTGT
>QMOP01000117.1 GCA_003650255.1 Caldisericota bacterium | reverse complement strand
GATATTTATAGAGTGGAATAAATTTATATTTTCTTATACTTCTGAATTAACTTAATAATTTTAAGCAGTATTTCACACTCTTCCTGTGAAAGATTATCCAGAATCCAGGAAAATTTTGATGAGTATTTTTTCTTCTCTGTTTTGGCAGAGATATTTTCTATATTTAGTTTTAAAATTTGAGATAATTTAAAAAATGTCTGGAGACTTGCTTTTTTCCTGTTTCTTTCAATATCACTTAAAAATTTAGGAGAGATACCAACCCTTTCTGCAAGTTCCTCTTGAGTAAGATTTAACCGTTTTCTCTCTTCCCTTATTCTTTTTCCTAAAATTTTGTAAATATCCACTTCTCCTCCCTGATATTTTTAATTTTTTTATCTCTATTTTCTACCAACTATAAGGCGAAGAAATAAATCGGCATCTTGTGGGTTCACAGTAGAATTTTTATTTTTTATAAATTTATTTGATGTACCTTATTTTACTCTCTATTTTTATATTAAATTCTGCTTCCCTTAATATAGGTCTTGGTTATCCATACCTTTCCCTTCGTTCAAGTTTTTCTAATTTTGCCTTTGAAGTTAGATATAGTGGAAATGAAGAAATAGATATAACAGGATTTAGAGTTTATCAGATACTCAAAAATAAAGAGGAGTTGAAATTATACCTATCCTCAGAATTGAATCATATTCAGTTTAAGAACACAATAACTGAAGGTAGCGGATACAGTATGGGAATTTTTGCTGGAGGAGAGTATTACATCTTTAAAAACATTTCATTCATTATTGATTTGGGTCCTGTCCTTATAGCAATTAGAGATGATAATTATAATGTTTCTGCACAGAGTATTGAGTTTGTGGTAAATACAGGTCTAAATCTGTATTTTTGGCATTCAAAGAGGAAAACAATGGATAAAAAGGAACTTATGAGAAAGCATTATATGAAGGGGATAGAATTTATGAAAAGGAAGGAATATGAAAAAGCACTGAAAGAATTTGAAGAAGTTTTAAAGTATGAACCTAATCATAAACCGTCTCTAATAAGAATTAAAAAAATTAAAAACTTGTTAAAAGAATGATTTTAATTTTTATGGTTTTAAATACTTTATTCTCTGGGGTCCGTTTTGGTATTCTGGATGCTATTAAACCTACAGTCAAAGAAATAGAGGAGAAAGTTTTGGAGAAGAGGAAAGAAGAAATAAACTATGCCCCTTCCCTTATGTGGCTGGGAACAGGAAATTATCAAAATGATGGAGTTTGCCCTTTAAATGGAACATCCACAACAACTTTTACATTTAAAATAAAATATACCGACCCTGATGGAGACCCTCCACTTAGTGGTTATCCAAAACTTTATATAAAGAAAAATGGTGGTGAAATTTTAGGTTCACCTTTCACTATGAGTTTGGAAAATGGAGATTTTAAAAATGGTGCAATTTACTCATACTCAATAGTTCTTGAAGCAGGAGATTATTCTTATTATTTTGAATGTTACGATATTTATTATGCTTCCGCAACCGGAAGTCCCACTGTTGAAAATCAGGGTCCTTCAGTAACAGAAGCAGAAAACTCTCCTCCAGAACTTTACTGGATAGATGCAGAAGGTTATTTTTCTGACGGAGTGGAACCTGATTATGGAAGTATAGAGGATACATATTGTTTTAAAATCTTATATAAAGATTTGGATGATGATTCTCCACTTTCTGGTTATCCAGTTGTTCATATCCTTGATGAAAACGAGGTTGAGATAGCAAGTTATACGTTAGTTGAAGCAGATGATTCTCCATTTTATTCAGGAAGATTATATCAGTTTTATATAACTTTTAATGACACTGGCTCATATAAATACTATTTTGAATGTTATGATGAAAAAGGAAATGAAGCAACAGGTTCTCCCACTTATTTGCAGGATGGGCCTAAAGTAAGTTTTAACAAAAAATGGACAATTATGTTTTTTATGTCCTATGACAATGATTTGGAATATTTCGGTTTGGCAGATTTGATAGAGATTACCTCTGTTGGTTCCTCAAAAGAGGTAAATTTAATAGTTCAGTTTGATAGAAATCCGAATTATAACAATGATGCTGTTGTTAATATAAATAACTGGACAACCTGTAAAAGATTTTATGTTAAAAAGAATGAATTAAAAGAGATAGAAGATTTAGGCGAAGTGAATATGGGAAGTTATACGGTCTTATCAGATTTTGTTATCTGGAGTATTAAAAATTATCCAGCAGATAATTATGTAATCATTCTTGGAAATCACGGTGCAAGCTGGTGGGGATTTGGAATTGATGAAACAAGTAATGACGATTTATTAACTTTAGAAGAGTTAGATACTGCATTTCTTGAAGCAAAACAGAAGACAGGTATTTTAGGCTTTGATTTAATTGGATTTGATGCCTGCCTTCAGGCAGATATACAGACAGTTTATATTATGAAAAATTACGGAAAATATATGGTTGCTTCAGAGGAACTGGAACCGGGTTTTGGATGGAATTACAGTGACTTTTTGAGTTATCTTGTCAATAATCCAGATATTTCTTCTTTAGATTTAGCAAAAAAGATTTGCGATTCTTACAAAGCATTTTTTGATTTAAGTTCTGATTCTAATATTCAAAATCAGGGAGGAGGAATAACTCTTTCAGTAATAGACTTAGAGAATGTCTCCCAACTTGAAACAGCAATTGATGGTTTTGGAAGTGCATTAAAGAATTATGTTTTAAATGGAAGAGATTACTGGTTGGAAGTTGCCTGGGCAAAAGAAGGAGTTGAAAACTATGGCGGAGTTAATTATTCAGCAGTTGACCTCTATCATCTTTCCAAACTTATGATGGACAAAACAAGTGATGCTTACCTTAGGGAAAGGGCATATAACACTATGCAGGCAATAGATAATACAGTTATTTATAGAATCAAAGGAGATTTCAGACCATATTCCCATGGAATTTCAATATATTTTCCTTACTATAAAGAACATTATGATACAGGTTATGACACAAATCCATTCTGTGATACAATATTATGGTGGGATTTTCTTACTTCTTATTTAGAGATAGAAGCAGATGATACCACAGCTCCACAGGTTACTGGAATCTGGCTCTCAACAGATACTATTTCTGTATCAAATAATGAAATAGCAATCTGTACAGCAACAATTACAGGAGAAAATGATGATATTGCCTGGATAAGGGTGTTTATTGGAGAAGATATTGGCGGAAGAATAATTGTATATAATGAAAGAGAAATAAGTTTAAGTACAAATATCTTTGTTGGTTTTGATGGTTATTTCACCTTACTTTCTGATGGAGTAAATGATGCTCCAATTGGTTTTGAAACTTTCCAGCAAGCAAATACTTTTGAAGAAGCAGTAGAAACAGGAATTATTGAATATTTCGCCACATCAAAAGCGTATTATCTTCCTTCTTATGAAACGGACTGGAGCAAAGCAGAAGAGATAACTTTATATTTCAGTTTAAGTTATGATACTTCCAGTATTCGCTTAATAGAAGAAGAAAGTTATTTTATATATGCTATGGATGATACAACGCCGATAGAGTTTAGCCAAGGAGATAAAATAAGAATCAAAAGAAGATATCTTGATGGAAGTATGGGATTTACTAACAAAACAGAGGATTTTGATGGAACATTAACAATAGGGAGTGATGGAATTTTAGAAATTTTAGAAGATTATTTGGAAGGAAATTATTACATAGGAGTCCTCACAGTTGACTATGCTGGAAATTACAATTGGGATAAGTTAGATATTACAGTTTCTCCATAAATCCTTATTGAAAACTTTAACTTTTATAGGTATAATTATAAAAAATAGATTTGATAAGCCGGCGTAGCTCAATGGCAGAGCAACGGATTTGTAATCCGTAGGTTGGAGGTTCGAGTCCTCTCGCCGGCTCAATTTTCTCGTCGATAAATTTTTCAAAATAGATTAACTTTTTTCCGAAAAAACTTCCTTTGTGTCTATTTTTGTGTCTAAATTGTACCTATGCGACATTTTGACAGAATGTCGCAAAAGTGAAAATTATTGAAAAATGAGGCAAAGTTAATAAAGTTGAAATAGGGGCATATCCAATGCTATAAATAAGAGAAGTCGTTGAGTATTGGATGAACTATCTCGTATTCCTCGAACTTTACACCCTCCAAATCCTATTGATAAGGGAAGCTCAGGAAAGCCATAGATAAAAAACAATCCAGGAGCAATAAGGTTATCATATTTTATAGGACTATCTGTATTGTAAAGCCTAGAATTTAAAGGTGCCCCCAAATCGAATAAGTTTGCCAATATACTTAGAGAGCTTCCATATTTAGTTCCCCAGCTTAATTCTAAACCAATAGGAGCAACTAGACCTGAGTAATTGAGTTTATTAGAATTTTTAATTTCCTTACCAATAGTGAGCCCTACATATGCAGATATGCTTACTCGCATCTCATTTCTTCTCTTACGAATAAAACTACTTGGTGGTAAGGCAAAAGTTTTCAGTACTATTTTTGCTGCTTCCGGGCTTTCAGCATCTGACAATTGGGCAAAGAACAGGGCATAATTTTTGAATTTCTTATATGCTATAGAATTTTGAGAAAATATTTTTTCGAAACTCTTTAGATTTTCAATTGCAAAGAATATATGGGTTATTCTAATTGTATAAGATAATTTCTTATTTAAAGCACACTGAAT
>QMOP01000116.1 GCA_003650255.1 Caldisericota bacterium | reverse complement strand
CTCAAAAACCCGCCGAGCGAGAAGAAGGGATAGGGATGGGGAGATGGCGACGAGGAGTCTCCCGTAATATGGCGGGGACTTGCGAGCCGACGTGGGTGGGGTTTAAAGACAACTCTGAAATTGCGGGCGATTTAGGAGTTCGAAATATGAATTTTGGCGGAGGGGGAGGGATTCGAACCCTCGGTACGGTGTTACCCGTACACGGCATTTCCAGTGCCGCTCCTTCGTCCACTCGGACACCCCTCCACTCTGGAAAATATTTTAGCAAATACATGGCCGTTAGCAAATAGCAATGTATTTGGTGTAAAGGGATTTCCTTTTTTCTTTACAGCTTTTTGAAGAACAGCCGTTAACAATCACTTCTCCAGCAGGAACAAGAAAACAAATTCCAGAATTTTCTTCTCTTCCTTTTTATACTCTGCTTTTATCTATAGGAGATTTATAAAAAAATCAAATCCTTCTCTTGAAAGCAAATCAGAATTATTATCATCTAAATATAGCTCCTGCATAAAAGAAATGCTTGCTTCAACTCTTATCCTGAACCTGATTTATGGATTGCCTTTTATTCTCGCTGAAAAACCGTTAATAACATAAAAATTAAAATTTTCCTAAATTTCCTAAAAAATTTACTCCAATATTAAACCAACCTCCCTCAAAAGTTTTTCAGTTGTGATAGATTTGTAATGAAGAAATCATATTGTCAAGAACGTATGAAGTTGTTATATATTTAATCTATGGAAAGATATGCAATCTGGCTTATAACAGGAAAATGCAATCTTTCTTGTAAACACTGTTATGCCTCAATTTACAGAAATAGAAATGAACTTTCTTTAAAAGATATTGAAAAGGTAGCCAATAATCTTAAAAATATTAGAGTAAAAAGAGTTGGACTTACTGGAGGAGAGCCGACATTAAGAAAAGATATAACTAAAATCTGTGATATTTTATTTAAAAACAATATAATTCCAGATATTCAAACTAATCTGATAAATCTAAACGAAGAACTTATAGATTATGTAAAAGAAAAAAATATACACCTTTATACAAGTATTGAAAGCACAAAAAAGGAAATTCAGGATAGAATCAGAGGGGAAGGAATTTGGAAAAGGATTATAGAGAACCATGAAAAAATTGCAAAAATAGGAATCTCTTTTTCTCCTGTTGTTGTAATAACATCTTTAAATGAGAATGAACTACTGGAACTTGTAAAACTTGCATATAACATTGGAGCAAGAAAAATCTCTTTTCTTCCTCTAATTCCTCAAGGAAAAGCAAAGGAAAACTGGAATGAATTAAAACCTTCAACTAAATCTCTGAGGATGTTTCTTGAAAAAGTGAATACTCTTGCTGATGATATAAAATTTAATGTCCATCTATTCTGTATGCCATTTGCAGAATACTTTAGATATTCAGAATACATTTCAGTATCTCCATGTTATGACGAGGATGTGATTGACATTTCTCCAGAAGGAGATATCATATTCTGTGATGTTCTTGATGAAAAAATCTCATCTCTTATTGAAGATAAGCCAGAAGATGCTTTGAAAAAATTAAGAGAATCTGATACTGTAAGAATAAGCGAAGAAAGAAAAGAAAAAGTAAAAGAGTGTAAAAATTGTAAAGTTATTGATTTCTGTAAAGCAGGCTGTCCTGCAAGAGCTTATTTAACTTCAAAAGATTATTTTAAAATTGATCCACTATGTCCTTTAAATAAGTGAATTCTCCTTAAAACTGAAATATCCCTCTTTTGATATGATTATATGATCCAAAAGTTCTATTCCAAGAATCTCTCCAGCATTCTTAATCCTCTTTGTAATCTCTATATCCTCTTTACTTGGATTAACTGCTCCAGAAGGGTGATTGTGTGCAACAATTATTCCTGCTGAATGATTCCTTATAGCAACCTCAAAAACCTCTCTTGGATGAACAACATTCATATTAAGGGTTCCAACTGATATAACCTCTCTTCCTATCTCCTGATTTCTCACATCAAGATATAAAACAATGAAATACTCTTTCTTTTTTCCTGCAAATTCAATAAGATACTTCCAGACATCAACTGGAGAAAGAAGTGGATAGACTTTCTTCTCCTTCAAAAACCTCTTTGCAAGTTCAAAACATGCAACAATCCTTACTGCCTTTGCAACCCCTACTCCTTTAAACCTTTTTAATTCATCAAAATTCGCATCAACAATTTTACTCCCAAACCTTCTTATAATTTCCTTTGAGATTGCAATTACATCCTTATCTTTTGTGCCACTTCTTACAATCAGGGATAGAAGTTCATAGTCCTTTAATCTATCTGGTCCTTCTCTTATGAGTTTTTCCTGAGGTCTTTCCTTTAAAGGTATCTCTCTTAATTTTTTCATTCCTCTCCTCCTCTTTTATCCTCTTCCATTGTCTCAAAATTTCTTTAACAGAATTCAATTTCTTTTTTGTAAAAACATGCGGATGTCTTCTTCTTAATTTCTTTACAAGAAAATCACAAACATCATAAAAATCAAAATTCCCTTTTTCCTTTTCAATTCTACAGTGAAAAAGAATCTGATGGAGCACATCAGCAAGTTCCTCCTTTATTTCCTCCGGATTTCCTTTCTTCAATGCTTCTTCAAGTTCTCTTGTTTCCTCTCTTAAAGATGGAATTAAGGATATATGGGTCTGTTTCTTATCCCATCTACAACCTTTTTTCCCTCTTAAAATTGAGATTACTCTAAGAAGAGCGGATATGGAATTTCTTTTACTTCTTTTCACTCCTCCAACTGTAGGATGAAATTATTATTGCTCCAATAAGAGTTACAAAAAGCCAGTCCCTTCCAATAAGAATTAAACTTGTTATTGGATATCCACCGTATGGCTTTGAAAGTTCCTGATACAAACTTGAGATAAATATTATTCCAAGAACACATGGAGTAAATATCTTCACTGAAAAATCCCACCATTTTCCAATCTTGAATTCTGAAACAGAATTAACGTGTTCCCTCATCCTCTTTGCTTTAAAATACCAGCCAATTAAAAGGCATTCAAGTATTCCCACAATAACAAGTCCATAACTTGTGAGAAAATGATCAACTATATCAAGCCAGAAAAGCCCTCCCCCCGTTGTAAAAATTATTCCTCCAAGAAAACCAATGACACAAAGAGTTGAAACAACTGTTTTTCTATCATAATTAAACTTATCAATAACAGCACTTGTAAATGCCTCAAGGATTGAAATTGAAGAAGAAAGTCCAGCAAAAAGAAGAATTGTGAAAAATAAAACTCCAAAAAGTTTTGAAAATGTTGGAATGAGAGAAATTGCCTTTGGATATGCAACAAAAGCAAGTCCTATTGATTGACTCACAACTTTATCTATTGGCAAATTCTGTACTGTCGCCATGTATCCAAGTGTACCCCATACAGCAAAGCCAGCAATAAAAGAATATATACAGTTTCCAATCGCTGTTATAAATGCACTCCCTGTTATATCCGTTTTATGAGGAAGATATGAAGCATATGCAATCATTATTCCAAAACCGAGAGAAAGAGAAAAGAATATTTGAGAGAATGCCTGAATCCATACCTTTGGATTTTTCAAGATTTTAAAATCTGGTGTAAGATACTTAATAACTCCTTTCTTTGCTCCTGGAAGATTTAAGGACCATATAACAAGAATTAAAGTCAAGATAAAAAGAAGTGGCATAAGTATCTTATTTGCTCTTTCAATCCCTTTTTCAACTCCAAAATAGACAATAACCCAGTTTAAAATCCATACAATCAAAAGACCAAATAAAACAGGTGCCCTTATATCTCCTATCTCACCAGGACCTCTTGTTAAACCAAGGAATTTTGAAAAGAAAAATTTATTTGGGTCATCTCCCCAAGAAAGATTGAAAGAATATATAAGATAATTAAAACACCAAGAAATAACAACAGCATAATACATAACAATCCCAAACATAACAAATATAACAGCCCACCAACCAAGCCATTCCCATTTTGGTGAAACTTTATAGAAACTCAAAGGAGATGAACCTTTTTCCCTATGGCCAAGACCAAACTCTAAAATCATAAGAGGGATTCCAACAGAAAATAGAGCAATGAAATATGGAATTAAAAATGCTCCACCACCATTTTCATAACAAAGATATGAGAATCTCCAAATATTACCAAGACCAATGGCTGAGCCAATTGCTGCAAGAATAAAACCTGTCCTTGTTTTCCACTGTGCTCTATGTGATTTGCCAAAATACTCCACTATTCTTCAATATCTATTATTTTCCCTTTTTGTTCTTTTTCTCCTCTTTTAGGAAGAACTATCTCAAGAACTCCATTTTTATAACTTGCCTTTATATTATCCTCATCAATCTCATAAGGAATTGGTATAACCCTTTCAAACTTCCCATAAAATCTTTCTGACCTTATTGAACCTTTTCCTTTCACCTCTTCCTCAATCTTTTTCTCTCCCCTTATAATTAACCTCTCCCCTTCAAAATGAACCTCAATTTCATCCTTCTTCATCCCAGGAAGTTCTGCTTTTACAATAACATTATTATCTTTTTCATAAACATCAACTGCTGGAAAAAATCCCTCTTCAATCTCCTCACCATGCCAGAAATCAAAAAGTTTATCCATTCTTCTGTGAAGTTCCTCAAGTTCCTTGAATGGATCCCAAATCCATCCTTTTCTCCTCCTCCACGGAATAAGTGCCATTCTCTCACCCCCCTTGAAATTTTTGTTATTATATAAAATTGACATGAAAAGTCAAAATTATTATCTTTTAAGTAATGGGGATGTAGCTCAGTTG
>QMOP01000115.1 GCA_003650255.1 Caldisericota bacterium | reverse complement strand
GAATGTAAATAGTATTATAAAAAATAGAGAAAAAATTATTTTCATTATTACTTTACAACAAAAGGAAGAAGTCCCAAAATCCTTGCCCTTTTAATTGCTCTTGCAAGCTGTCTCTGATGTTTACTGCAGGTTGCTGTAACAGTTCTTGGTAAAATCTTTCCTCCTTCTGTAATATAATTTCTCAAAACCTTCACCTCCTTGTAATCAATCTTCTTTATCCCTCTTGAACAGAATCTACAAACTTTTGGGACCTTTCTAATTCTTCTTATTCTCATACCCAACCTCCTTAAAATGGAATATCCTCTGGCGGTTCCTCTTCAATCCTCTCATCTATAACCTCATCAATAACATCCTCCTCAACTGTCTCCTCCTCAGGTGCTACTGTTACTCCCCTTGGTAGAAATTGAATCCTCTGAGCAAAAACCTCTAACCTTGTTCTCTTTTCTCCATCGGATGTTTCCCAACTCCTTGAAGTAAGCATTCCTTCAACAATAACTCCTCTTCCTTTTGTAAGATACTCCTTACATGTCTCTGCCTGTCTCCCCCAGACAACAACAGGAATGTAATCAACTTTACTCTGAACCTCTCCTGTTGTCTTATCCCTGAAAAATCTATTTACTGCAACAGAGAATGTTGCAACCGCAACTCCTTCCCTTGTATATCTCAACTCAGGATCCCTTGTAAGATTTCCTGCAATTATTACTTTATTCAGATTTGCCATTATCCCTCCTTAAAAGTAGAAAATCTTATAATTTGCTGATTCATCCTGTAAAATCTTTCAAGTTCAACACTCAAATTTGAATTTTCTGTTTCAAATTTCAGGATGAAATAACTTCCTTCTGTAAACTTTTTAATTGGATAAGCAAACCTCCTGTTTTTCCAAATTTTCTCGTCAAGAATCCTTCCCTCATTTTTCGTAATAAATGATTTTACCCCCTCAACTACTTTCTTCTGTTCTTCCTCAGGAAGGTTTGAAGGAAGAATAAACACTGTTTCATAAATTCTCATCTTTCACCTCCTTCACGGCCTTTCTCGCCCCCTTATTATAAAATAAGGAGGGAAGAAGGTTTTAAAAATTATAAAAATTAATTCAAAAATTTCAAGTATTTTTTGTATAATACATCCATGAAAGCAATTCTTTCCTATGACGACAAGCCAAAACTAGTTCCCTCCATAATATTTGCAATTCAACATATTCTTGCTGCTTTTAATGGCATTATTGCTGTTCCTTTAATTGTAGGAGGTGCTCTTGCACTATCAACAGAAGACCTCTCCTATTACATCTCATGCACAATATTCTCAGCAGGAATAGCAACCTGCATTCAGGCATTTGGAATATGGAAAATTGGAGCAAAGATGCCTGTTATAATGGGAACCGATTTTACATTTGTAGGACCTTCAATAAGTGTTGGAAAAAGGTTTGGACTTGCTGGAATCTTCACAGCAACCGCTATTGGAGGAATAAGTGAAATTATATATTCAAGATTTATTGAAAAGATAAAGAAACTTTTTCCTCCCCTTGTTTCCTCCATAGTTGTCTCTTTAATAGGGCTTACACTAATTCCTGTAAGTATTGACTGGGCATGTGGTGGAGTAGGTTCTGTAGATTATGCCTCAATAGAAAACCTCTCCCTTGCCGCATTCACAGCAACCATCATAATCATTTTCCATATTTTTGGTGGAAAGAAACTTTCAACTGTTTCTGTCTTTATTGGAATGGTATCAGGTTATATCCTTTCCATCCTTCTTGGAAAGGTAACATTTCATGAGGTAATAAAAGCAAGTATTATAAATATTCCTGAACCATTCCATTTTGGAATAAAATTTGATTTAAGAATACTTCCACCTTTCCTTATCGCATATCTTGTAACAACGATTGAAACAATTGGAGATTTAACAGCAATAGCAGAAGTATCTGGGAAAGAAATAAAAAAGGAAGAACTTGAAAGAGGTGTCCTTGCAGATGGAGTTGGAAGCACAATAGGAGGAATATTTAATGCAGGAGCTAACACATCATTTTCTCAGAATGTTGGAATAATACCAATAACTGGTATTGCCTCAAGATTTGTCGTTGGAGTTGCTGGAATAATTCTTATAATACTGGGGCTATTTCCAAAACTTTCAACAGTTATTGCATTAATGCCTCAACCAGTTCTTGGTGGAGCAGGAATTATAATGTTTGGAATGGTTGCAGGCGCAGGAATAATGAATTTAAAAAATGTTAAAATGAATTCAAGAAACCTTCTGATTATCGCCCTTTCCTTTGGACTTGGACTTGGAGTTGTTATGAGACCTGAAATTTTAAAAAACTTTCCAGAAACACTAAAAATACTTTTTTCCTCAGGAATAACAACAGGAACATTAACTGCGATAATACTGAATCTCATTCTCCCTGAGAAATGAGAGTAACATTCAGACTTTCTTTAGAGAATGACTTATCACTTCCTCTCTCATATAACCATCTCATTCAGAGTTTCATCTACAGAAACTTAAAAAAGGAACTTTCTGACTTCCTTCACAACAAGGGTTTTACCCTTGGGAAGAGAAACTTCAAACTCTTTACATTTTCAAAAATAAAAGGAAACTTTAGAATTGAAAAAGAAAATATCATATTCTCATCTCCTGTTGAGTTTACACTGAGCAGTCCATTTGAAGATTTAATTTCAGAACTTGCTCACAGGCTCCTTAAAAAAAGAATCCTGTATTTAGGTAAAAACAGAATTGAACTTGAAAGTATAAATGTCCATTTACCTCCACGGTTTGAAGAAAAAATGGAAGTATATTTTCTTACTCCTGTTACTGTCTATTCAACTTTATATACAAAAGATGGGAAGAAGAAAACATATTACTATTCTCCAAAAGAAAGAGAGTTTGGAGAACTTATTGAGAAAAATCTATTGAAAAAATATTCTGCTTTTCATAAGATTTTACCTGATGGAGCATATTTTAAAATTATTCCTTTTAAAGTTAAAGCCAAGGATGAAAAAATTATCAAATTTAAAGGTTTTATCATCAAGGGCTGGCTTGGAAGATATAAAATTGAAGGGAATAAGGAGTTGATAAAATTTGGATATTATGCCGGACTTGGTGCAAAAAACTCCCAGGGCTTTGGAATGTTTGAGGTGGTGAAGTAATAATGCCTAATGTATACATAATCGCAGGACCAAATGGAGCTGGTAAAACAACCTTTGCCAGAAAATTTTTACCTGAATATGTAAATTGTAAAAATTTTGTAAATACCGACCTGATAGCCCGTGGATTATCTCCTTTCCACATTGGAAGAAACTCCTTAATAAAGGCTGGCAGAATTGTTTTAAGCCAGATTGAGGAATTTGCAACCAAAAAATTTGATTTTTCTTTTGAAACAACTCTTGCCGGCAAAACATATATAAAGTTCTTAAAGGACATTAAAAAAGAAGGATATAAAATTCACATCTTTTTTCTCTGGATTCCAAATGTAAGATTAGCACTTATCCGTATAAAAAATAGAGTGTTAGAAGGTGGTCATAATGTTCCAAAACATGATGTAATTCGTAGATTTAAAAGATCTACTATAAATTTTTTTCAATTTTATGAAAAACTTGCTGATTCATGGATGATATTTGACAACTCCGAACTAACACCAAGATTGATAGCAAGAAAGGAAAAAGATAAAATTATTGTTGAAGATAAAAAACTATATAAAAGATTGAGGAGAATTAGATGAAGAAAAGATTATCTCTTCATGAAAAAGCATTCAGGGCTTTAAAAGAAGCTGTAAAAGAAGTTGTTGTGCAACACAAAAAGACTGGATTGCCATTGGCAATTCACAGAAATGGGAAAAATATCCTCATCTATCCTAGGAAGAAAAACAGAATTTCTCTAAAACTAAAGTAAAATTTGAAATGTTTAAAGTGGTGAGATGATGGATGAAAAATGGGAACTTTACTATGATGCAATGGAACTTCTGGAAGAAGGAGAAATAAAAAGAGCTGAAAAACTTTTAAAAGAGGCAATTAAACTGGATCCCGACTTTGTTGCAGGATATGTTGGACTTGTAGAGGTGTATGAAATACAGGAAAAAGAAAAATTGGTTGCTAAGTATGTAAATTTAGCATGGGAGAAGACATTAAAGAAATTTCCAAAATGGCCACCTGTAGGAAAAATTTCGTGGGGAAGTGTTAATGACAGACAATATTTCAGAGCAATCTGTGATAAAGCAATTCTTCACCACAGAAAGGAAGAAAAGGAAGAAGCGGAAAAATTATATAGATTACTCTTGAAACTTAATCCAAATGATAATCAGGGAATAAGATATCTTCTTGCCGCGCTTTTCAGAGGTCTTACACCGGAGGATGTTGATATGATGATTGAAGAAGGAAATAGAAAACAGGACTGGTCTGAACTTGAAAATCTGCTCATTGAGGAAAACAAAAAGCACAGATTTTGGAAATATGAAGATGACGAAGAAATTGAAAACATAGAAGGAGATGCTTAAATGTCTGATGAAAAAATAATATATGAATTAACCTTACTTTTAATTTACCTGACATCATGGGAGGAAGAGATTTTAAAAGATACAAAAACCTTGGTGAACTGGAAGAACTTCCGGTTTGAAATTCTTGATGAACTTGAGAAACAGGGTTTAATAAATCAGGGAAGAAAAACAATTTATCTTACCGAAAAGGAAATTTCCCTCGCAAAAGAGATAAAAAAGAAATATAATTTGAAAGATGATTGAAGCAATAAAAAATTTAGGAGAGTTTCTGAAAAGAAAAGAGGGAAATATTGGAATTCTAAAATTTATTGATAAGGCAAAATTAAAAAATACAAAAACTGTTC
>QMOP01000114.1 GCA_003650255.1 Caldisericota bacterium | reverse complement strand
GGGTATGGGATGTTGTGAGAAAGATTCCTTTTGGAGAGACAAGAACATATAAATGGGTTGCAAAGAAACTTGGAAATCTTAAACTTGTAAGGTTTGTTGGTCTTGCTTTAAACAAAAATCCTTTTGCTCCAGTTGTTCCTTGTCATAGAGTTATAAAGAGTGATGGGACGATAGGAGGATATTCAAGAGGTATTGATAAAAAGATTGAACTTTTGAAAAGTGAAGGAATAAGGATTTTTGAGATTGATGGAAAGATACTTGTTGAAAGAAAGGGAGTTGTTAAATACTGGAATGAGATTAGAGGAGAGGGAAGAATAAAACCTATTGACGAAGATGGTGAATTTATATTTAATTTTAAAGATATAGAAGGTGATGGTTATAGAACTGTTGATGAAGGTGAAATTGTATATTTTCTACATTATGGGAAAAAAGTAATGAGAGTGAGAAAGTATGAGAAAGAGCAAGTTATATCTTGATACCTCAGTAATAAGTGCGTATTTTGATAAGAGGAAAAAGGAGAGGCAAGTTATAACTAAAAGATGGTTTCGATTTTCTTTTGCAAGATACCATATTTTTATTTCGGAGATCGTTCTGTTTGAAATAAATGCTACAAAAGATAATTATTTGAAAAAAAGAATGAAAAGTTTTGTTAAGGATTATCCTGTTCTGGAAGTGAATAAAGAAATTAGATATTTAGCAGAGATATACACTAACGAAATATTTTCAGAGAAAAATTATAGAGATGCTTTACATGTAGCAGTTGCTTCTTATTATGATATGGATGCCATTGTAAGTTGGAATTTTGCTCATCTGGTTAATTTTGAGACAAAAAGAATGGTGAGAAGTATAAATCTGGCTAATGGTTATAGGGAGATTGATATTTTGAGTCCATTGGAGTTTATGGGGGAGATATGAAGAAGGTTAAGGTAAAGAGGGTTTACGCAAAAGAGGAGTTCTTAGATGATGAGATGTTGTATGAGTTGCACAAGATTGGAGAGAGGATTTATAAAGAGACAAAGAATTTGACTGATGAGGAGTGGGTTAAGTATTTTAAAAAGGGATGTAAGTAGAAGATGTTTTCAAAATTGTTAAAAGCAATTTTTGGAACAAAGGTTCAGAGGGATGTAAGGAAGTATATTCCAATTGTTAAGAAAATAAACCAACTTGAAGATGAAGTGAGAAAACTCAGGAATGAGGATTTTCCAAAAAAGACAGAGGAATTAAAAGAAAGATACAGAAGAGGAGAAAAGGATACTGATTTACTCCCCTATGCTTTTGCCCTCTGCAGGGAAGCAGCAAGAAGAACATTGAATATGAGACATTTTGATGTTCAACTTATGGGTGGAATAGTTCTCTATGAAGGAAAGATTGCTGAGATGGCAACAGGAGAGGGAAAGACACTTGTTGCAACACTTCCAGTTTACCTTAATGCAATAACAGGAAAAAGGACACATCTTGTAACAGTGAATGATTATCTTGCTAAGAGAGATGCTGAATGGATGGGACCGATTTATAGATTACTTGGACTTAAGGTTGGTTATATTCAGAACAGTTTCACAACAAAGGAAAGAAAGGATGCCTATAATTCAGATGTTACTTATGTTACAAACAATGAGGTTGGTTTTGACTATTTAAGAGATAATATGGCACTTGATAAGGAGGATCAGGTATTAAAGGGGCTTGAGTGTGTGATAATAGACGAAGTTGATTTCGTGTTAATAGATGAGGCAAGAACACCTCTTATAATTTCAGGTCCAGCAGAGAAGTCAACAAAGAACTATTATATTGCAAATAGCATCATCAAGCATTTAAGAGGAAGAAAGGTAACCGAGGAGGAACTTGTTGAGGCAAAGTATAAAGGAATTGATATAAGTAAAGGTGCTGACTATCTTGTTGATGAGAAGAATAACAATGTTGTTTTAACAGAGCAGGGGATAGCAAAATGTGAGAAACTACTTGGGATAAAAAATCTTTATGAAGATGTCTCTTCAGAGTGGCCTCATCATATAACACAGGCAATAAGAGCACATGAACTTTTCAAGAGGGATGTTCACTATATTGTTAAGGACGGAAAGGTTGTAATTGTTGATGAATTTACAGGTCGTCTTATGCCTGGAAGAAGATGGTCTGATGGACTTCATCAGGCAATAGAGGCAAAGGAGGGTTTAAGGATTGCTGAGGAGAATCAGACACTTGCAACAATAACATTTCAGAACTTTTTTAACCTTTATGAGAAAAAGGCAGGAATGACAGGAACAGCAGCAACAGAAGCAGAGGAGTTTTGGAAAATTTACAAACTTGAGGTTGTTGTAATACCTACAAATAAGCCTGTTATAAGGATAGACCATCCAGATTCAGTTTATAAAACAGAAAGAGAAAAATTTGAAGCAATTATAAGAGATATAGAGGAAAGGCATAAGAAGGGACAGCCAATTCTTGTTGGAACAAGGTCAATTGAGAAGAATGAGTTTCTTTCAAGATTATTGAAGAGAAAAGGAATAAAGCATGAGGTTTTGAATGCAAAATATCATGAAAGGGAGGCAGATATAATTGCTCAAGCAGGAAGAATTGGTGCAGTTACTGTTGCAACAAATATGGCAGGAAGAGGAACGGATATAATGCTTGGAGGAAACCCTGATTATATGGCAAAAAAGAAAATGAAGGAGATGGGATATGATTTTCATACAATATTTCTTGCAAGTGAGAAAACACCAACAGATGACCCTGAAATTTTGAAAGCAAGAAAGGTTTATGAAGAACTTAAGGAGGAGATGAAGAAAATTACGGATAAAGAGCATGATGAGGTTATAAAACTTGGTGGACTCTATGTTCTTGGAACAGAAAGGCATGAGGCAAGGAGAATAGATAACCAGTTAAGGGGAAGGAGTGGAAGGCAGGGAGACCCTGGTGAGAGTAAGTTTTATGTTTCACTTGAGGATGAGTTGATGAGGTTATTTGGTGGAGAGAGAATTAAGTTTATGATGGAGAGGTTTGGAATGAAGGATGGAGAGGAGATTTCCCATCCACTTGTTACAAAGGCAATAGCGAATGCTCAGAGAAAAGTTGAGGCGATGCACTTTGATATAAGAAAACAACTACTTGAATTTGATTCTGTTCTTGATAAACAGAGAAAGACAATTTATTCTCTGAGACAGAGAATTTTGGAAGGGAAGGAGTTGAAAAAGGAGGTTCTTGGAATAATTGAAAATGTTATAGATATCCTTCTTGAAAAGTATGCTTCGGCTAAAGATCCTCAAGGATGGGATATTGTCTCTCTTAATACTTATCTTGAAAGAGTTATTGAAAGAAGAATTGAGATTAAGGAAGATGATTTGTTGAAAATGAAAAGGGAGGATTTGGGAAAGGAAATTGCTCAATGTTTTCTTTCCTCTTATGAAGAAAGGGAAAGAGAAATGAAGGAGGATTTTTACCAAATGCAGAAATTTATCCTTTTAACTGTTCTTGATAATAAATGGAGGAATCATTTGTATGAACTTGACCATTTGAAGGAAGGGATAACATTAAGGGCATATGGACAGAAAGATCCTGTTGTTGAGTATAAAAGAGAAAGTTTCCGTCTTTTTGAGGAGATGCTACTTTCTTATTATGAAGAGGTTGTTGAGTATATTTTCAGGTTTAAAGTTGTTGAAGGAAGAAGGGAGGTAAAAAGGATTGAACCAAGAAGGGAAGTTTCAACAAGAGTTAAGGTTAAGAAGAAAATTGGGAGAAATGATCCATGTCCATGTGGAAGTGGAAAGAAGTATAAAAAATGTTGCGGAAGGAATCTGTAAAAGCAGTTCTACTTCTTTCAGGAGGACTTGATTCACTTTTAGCAGGGAAATTAATTAAAGATCAGGGAATAGATATTTATGCTTTTAATATGGTAACTCCATTCTGTAGTACAAAAAAGGATTGTTTAGAACATCAGGCAGTTTTATCAGCAAAGGAACTTGGAATACCGATTAAGATAATTTCAGTGAAAGAAGAGTATATTGAGATTATAAAGAATCCAAAATATGGATGGGGAAGTGGAGTAAATCCCTGTATTGATTGTAGAATTTTACTTTTAAAGAAAGCAAAAAAGTTTATGGAAAGTATTGGAGCAAAATTTTTAATAACTGGTGAGGTTTTAGGACAGAGGCCGAAATCACAACATTTAAAGGCATTGAAGGTTATAGAGAAAGAGGCAGAAGTTGAAGGACTTGTTTTAAGGCCTCTCTCTGCAAAATTCCTGCCACCTTCAATCCCTGAGAAAGAGGGAATTGTTGATAGAGGTAAACTTCTTGATATAAAAGGAAGAAGCAGAAAAAAACAGTTTGAACTTGCTTATAGATTTGGTTTAAAAAATTATGGATGTCCTGCTGGTGGCTGTCTTCTAACAGACCCTGAATTTTCAAAGAAAGTTAAAGATGCAATAAAACATGATGAATTTAATCTTGAAAATCTTCCTTTCCTTTTAATAGGAAGACATTTTCGTTTACCTGATGGAAGTCATCTTGTTGTTGGAAGGAATGAAAGGGAATGTGAATTTCTTATAAAGAGATCAAACTCTAAGAAGAAAATTTTACCTGTTGGGTTTAAAGGAGCATCAGGTATTTTTATAAAAGATTGTTCTTCTTGTTATGAAATAGCAGGAGGTATAATTTTGAGATATAGTAAAAAGGATGTAGGTGAAATTGAAATAAAAGGGGAGAGAGAAAGTTCAAGGATATTTGCAAGGAGAATTCCTCGGGAAAAAATTGAGGAATTAAAAATTTAATCACCATATTTTTGCTACTGTTTTGTAAAATAAAGGTATCTCTTCTACTTTCATTTTTCCTTATTTACTCTCTGCTTTT
>QMOP01000113.1 GCA_003650255.1 Caldisericota bacterium | reverse complement strand
TTCGATAGTATAAGTTCCGAATTGGAATTGCGCCTTTCTACCCAGAGTTTCACCAATACTTATACCCATTCTCTTTCAGCACAGGATTACTCAGGTGATCCCATTTATTCCACCTTTACAATTATTGGTCTTACTCCAAACCTCACATATCACTGGCAGGCAAGGGTGAAAGGAGATGGTGGATATTCTCTCTGGCAATATTTTCCAGAGGGAGCAGTAGATACTGACTTTGATTTTGGAATAGACCAGATAAATCCAGAAATTTCTGACAATCAATCTGGATATGATGTATGGCAGAAGAGTGCCGGAAAGAAGTATGATGTTGATTTTTTTGATTCTCTTTCAGGTCTTAATTATGCTCAATATACAATCTATTCCGGAGAAGGGAAGACAGGAGAGCAGTTAAAACCATGGACTGATATTTTTACGAATCTTAATCAAAAAAGTTATACAACTGATTGGGAGTTTGATTTTTCTTCCTGTGTTTCAGGAATAAATTATGTTTCAGTAAGGGTCTGTGATAATGTAGGGAATTTTGCAACCCTTGATGATGTTTTTTATGTTAAAAAGGATACAATTCCTCCTTTAATAACAGTAAATACAACAGGAGATGATACCTGGAGAAATCAGGATCCCGGTGCAATATATGATGTTGATTTTTCTGACAATCTTTCATACTTGGATACTGCTCAGTACTGTGTTTATTCTGCTACAGGGATGCAGGGAAATCTGATTAAGGACTGGACTGATATATTTACTTCTACAAATGTTCCAAGTTATACTGAAAATTTCAGTATTGATTTTTCTACTCTTCAGGCAGGATATAATTACATTTCCATAAGATGCTGGGATATTGCAGGTTCAACAAGTATTGTTATTGATGCTTTTTACATTAAAAAAGATACAATTCCACCTGAAGTTCCACAACTTATAACTCCAGCAGATTCCCTTCCATTAAATGACTCAACTCCATTTTTTGACTGGTCATCTTCAAGTGATTTGCATTCAGGTATTTCAAATTATGAAATAGAGATTGATGATGATATAAACTTTTCACTGCCTGAATACTCAAATACTCCTCTATTTTCAGAGGACTCTTCCTCTTCCCTTTCTGACGGAAAATACTACTGGAGGGTGAGGGTAAAGGATATTGCTGGAAATTACTCCTCATGGTCAAGCACAAGAAGTTTTCTTATTGATACATCACCACCTGATTATTTCACAAATTTTGAATCAAAGAGATATGAAGGAACATGGATTTCTGAAACAGAATGGAATAACTGGTGGCAGCCAGATGTGAGGATAAACTGTAAGGATATTGAGTCAGGTTTAAGAGTAAGGGGGTCAAGACCTGAAATTGACTGGCAATTGAGAGCATACTGGAAGTTTGATGAAGGAGAAGGGCAGGTTGCAGGTGATTCTTCTGGAAATAGTAATGATGGACAGCTTGGTTCAACAACAGATACAGATGCAAATGACCCTTCATGGACACTTGGATATTCTGGAAATGCACTTCTATTTGATGGAAATGATGACTATGTTTATGTTCAGAACTATGCATCTTTAAATCCTTCAAATAAAAACTGGAAAGTTGAGGCAATGATAAAAACATCTTATGATGGAGTGATACTTGCAAGAGGAGATTCAAATTATGGATACTCTATTTATGTTGAGGAAGGAAAGGCAAAAGGAGCAATAAGGGTAAGTGGTAATTTATATGTTGTTGACTCAAATACAACTATAAATGATGACTCATGGCATAAAGTTGCACTTATGATTAAAAAGAATCAGATTGAGATTTATGTTGATGACACCCTTAAGGGTGTAACTGAGACATCTGATTATATTGCAAATGAACCTGCTGATGAGATGGAGATAGGTGCTGACAGAGACAGCGCAGTTGGAAATATCACAACATATTTTACAGGAAAGATTGATGAAGTGAAACTCTATACATTCAATCCTGCTTTGTGGCACTTGGATGAAGGAGATGGGGATACTGTTTATGATTCAGCAGGAACAAATAATGGAACAATTTATGGTGCAACATGGGATGATGGTATATCTGGAAAGTGTTTATACTTTGATGGTTCTTCCTATGTTGAAGTTGGAAAAGAAGGGGATCCATCTCTAAAAGACTGGACTGTTGAATGTTATTTTAAAACATCCTCTGATGGAGTGATACTTGCAAGAGGAGATTCAAATGATGGATATTCTATCTATGTTTATGATGGAATTTTGAAGGGAGCAATAAGGGTAAATGGAAGTAGGGAGATTGTTACAAGTTCAGTTACTGTTACTGATAATAAATGGCATTATGCTGCTCTGGTTATAAAGTCAAACGAAATTCAGATTTATTTGGATGGAGAACTGAAGAATACATATCCTACAACTGGATATATTGCAAGTGACCCTGGAGAGACAATGCAGTTTGGATATGATAATAGCAGTGATGTTGGAGAGACAGGTGCTTATTTTACAGGATATATTGATGAGGTTAGAGTTTTAAACAGGGCTTTAACTTCCTCTGAAATAAAGGATAATTTTTTAACCGCTCAATATAGGTATTCTACTGATGGAGGAAATAATTGGTCTAGCTGGCAGAAGGCGGATATTACCGGAAGTAATTATACGGTTAATTATGAAACAATCTCAGTTCAGGTTCCCTTTAATCAGGATTCAGAAACTCAGAATAAGATTCAGTTTAAGATTTATGATATGGCAGGTAACTCAAACACTTCACCAGTTTATACAGTAAAGATAGATACTCTCTCTCCAATTACTCCGTCTCTTATTTCCCCAGATGATAATGCTTATTTTAATACAGGAAGTATAGATTTTGACTGGACTGATTCAAGTGATACTGTATCAGGAGTTAGGGATTATACGATTGAAGTATCAACAGCAATAGATTTTTCAACTTTATATTACTCCTCAACAACTCTCAACTCTCAACTCTCAACTAATTTAGATGTTGGTAGATACTGGTGGAGGGTAAGAGCAAGGGATTTTGCAGGAAACTATTCAAAATATTCATCAACAAGGAGCTTCTGTATTGATCTCTCCTCACCCGTGATAACAAACAATCAAACAGGAGATACAACATGGAGAATTAAAAATAATGGTTTTTATGATGTTGATTTTTCTGATGATTTAGAACTTAGTTATTTTGAAGTTAAAGCTTCAACAGGCGGAGATGATTTGATTTCCTGGACAGTTGTTATTTCAAACATAAACTCATCATCATACACAGATAACTGGCAACTTCCTGATACTGTTTTTAATTCACTCTTAAGTGGACCAACAAATTACATATCAATAAGGGTTTTTGATAGAGCAGGAAATTATGCTGTTCTTGAGAATGCGTTTTTTGTTTTAAAGGATACAGTTCCTCCTGTAATTACAGATTTACAGGATGGAGATACAATCTGGAGAAGGATAAACGATGGAGTTTACAATATTGATTATAGTGACTTTGAATCAAAACTTGACTATGTTCAGTATAAAATTGTTTCAGGAACAGGTGGAGTGATAATTGACTGGTACACTTATGCAAGTGGAATAAACTTCTCTTCCTACACAGATGACTTCTCTTTACTCTCAACTCACTTCTCTCAACTAAATTCTTCATACAGTTATGTTTCAGTCCGTGTATTTGATGTAGCAGGAAATACAGCGACATTAAACAATGCCTTTTATATTAAAAAAGATACAATTGCACCTACTGTTTATGACTTTCAGGATGGAGATGATATTTGGAGAGATGATCCTGGAACAACATATAATGTTGATTTTGAAGACAATCTTTCAAAAATTGATTATATTCAGTACAGAATCTTTGCTTCAACAGGTGGAAAAGATCCTTTAATTACCGACTGGTACAATCTTGTAAATCCAGGATATAATCAGAAATCATATACAGAAAACTGGCAGGTATCTTTTGCTGATTGTCAGAATGGGTATAACTATATTGGCGTGAGGGTCTTTGATATTGCTGGAAATTCAACTACTGTTTATGATGTATTTTATGTTAAAAAGGACCAGGTTTATCCAGATATTTATGACAATCAACTTGGAGATGATACCTGGAGAAGAAAAGGTGGAACAAAGTATGATGTTGATTTTGAAGATTTGGAATATTCACTCCTTAAAGAAGCTCAATATAAAGTTACAACAGGTCTTGGACAGACAGGAGATATAGTTATTGACTGGACATATATATTCTCTTCAACTGCAATTCCTTCTTATACAGACAACTGGCAGGTTCTTTTTTCCTCTCTTACTGAGGGTTATAACTATGTATCTGTAAGATGTATTGATAATGCAGGAAACTTAAGTTCTTTGGATGATGTTTTTTATATTTTAAAGGATACAACTCCACCTGTAATTATTGACAATCAGGAAGGAGATGATACATGGAGAAGGACAAATGATGGAATATATAATATTGATTATTCTGATTCTGGTGGAAGTAAAATAGATTATGTTCAGTATAAGATAGTATCAGGAACAGGTGGAGTGATAATTGACTGGTACACTTATGCATCAAACATAAATTCAGATTCTTATACAGATGATTTCTCTTTACTCTCAACTCACTTCTCTCAACTAAATTCTTCCTATAATTATGTCTCAGTCCGTTGTGTGGATGTTGCTGGTTCAACAACAACACTGGAGAATGCATTTTATATCAAGAAAGACACAATTCCACCAGTAATAACTGATAATCAGGAAGGAGATGATACATGGAGAATATCAGATCCTGGTGCAATTTATGATGTTGATTTTGAAGATTCTCTTTCACTTCTTGACTATGCACAGTATATTGTTTATTCTGGTCCAAATAAGACAGGAAATCTTTTAAAGAACTGGACAAGTATATTTGTTTCAACAAATGTTAGAAGTTAT
>QMOP01000112.1 GCA_003650255.1 Caldisericota bacterium | reverse complement strand
GGAGAGAATTTCATTACATTTTTTCTTGGTTTAATCATTTCAACCCTACAGGATATGAGCCAAGAATTTTAAAAATAAGTGCATTTTTCTCTATTTCTTTTAAAGCAAGTTTTACATTTTTATCCTCAACATGACCCTGAAAGTCAACAAAGAAGTAATACTCCCATGCCTTTCTTTTTGATGGCCTTGATTCTATCTTTGTAAGATTTATTTTATACTTTTTAAATGGATAAAGAATATCATGAAGTGCTCCAACTCTATCTTTAAGTGAGAACATTATTGATGTTTTATCCTTTCCTGATTTAGATGGAAAATCCTTTCCTATAACAAGAAACCTTGTATAATTATCTGATTTATCTTCAAGATTTCTTTCAAGAATGTTAAGACCATAAATTTTGCCTGCAAGTTCACTTGCAATTGCTCCTGAATTTTTTTCTCTTAAAACCTTTTTTGCAGCAATTGATGTTGAACTTGTTTCAATAAGTTCAGCATGTGGAAGATTCATTGAAATCCATCTTCTGCACTGCGCAAGTGCTGAAGGGTGGGAATACAACTTTTTTATTCTTTTTATGCTTTTTTCTTTTGAAAGAAGAACATGTGAAATCTCTTCAATAATTTCAGCACATATTTTCAAATCTGATTCCATAAACATATCAAGAGTGTGGTTTACAACTCCCTCATTTGAGTTTTCTATCGGAACAACTCCATAATCAGCATCTCCTCTATTAACAGAAAGGAATACATCATTTATTGTAGGGCAGGGAATAAATATCGCATATTTTCCAAAATTTTTTATTGCAGCCATGTGTGTAAATGTTGCTTCTGGTCCAAGATAGGAAACCCTTGTTTTTTCCTGAAGTGCACGGGAAGCATTTATTATCTCAGTGAATATGTTTTTTAATGCCTCGTCAGGAATTGGTCCTTTGTTTATCTTTTGAAGGTTTAAGATAATTTTTCTTTCTCTTTCAGGAGAGTATGTTCTTGAACTTAATTTTTGTTTTAAATTTTTTATCTCAAGGACAATTTCGGTTCTTTTATTAAGCAGTTCAAGAATTTTTCTATCAATTTCATCAATCTTTTTTCTCAAGTTTTCAAGTTTCTTCTTCACTTTTACCTCCTGATAATATCAGTGAATGGTGAATGGCGAATAGCAAATAGTGAGCAGTGAGCAGAAAACAGTAAGCAGGGATGTTTGGTGTAAGGTGTAAAGTGTAAAGGGAAGCGGTTTTTCCCGAAGGGGCCTTGCGAGTGAGGACAGACACAGTCTGACAGTGCGGCAGAGCAATAGAGCGACAGTATAAGGAAAGTGGTTTTCCCCGAGGGGGCTTTACGTCCGAGGACATGGAGCATTCTACCGCAGGACGTAGAGCGAGCCACTTACGCGAGCGTCCCCCGAGGGGAAAACCACTTTTCCTTTTTTCTTGATATACTAAATTTCTTCCCATGATGGTAAATCAGAAGTATCCTCTATTCCAAAATACTGGTAGAACTTATCACTTACTCTGTAAAGAAGTGGTCTACCAGGAACCTTTTTTCTTCCAGCAAGTTTGATGAGTTTTTTTTCTAAAAGTGTTCTTATAACTCCTGAGGAGTCCATTCCCCTTATTGAATCAATTTCAGGTCTTGTTATTGGTCCTCTATAAAGAATTATTGCAAGGACCTCAAGTGCTTGAGGTGAAAGATGTAAAGTAAGTTCCTTTTTTAGAAATTTCTTTATCCATTCTGAATACTCCTTCTTTGTTGAAAATTGCCATCCACCAGCAATCTTTTCAATGAAAAGTGGAGAATTTCTTTCTTCATATTCTTTCCTTAATTCATCTATTGCTTTATTAAATGTCTCATTATCAATCTCAAGAAGTTCAATAAGTTTCCTCTCACTTACAGGCTTTCCATTTACAAAAAGAATAAGTTCAATAATTTTTTTAATTTTTTCAATATCAAGCATTTTCACCTCTTAAGATTATTATATCTCCAAAATTTTTTTCCTGAAAACATTTTACCTTCTTCATCCGTATCAGTTCAAGAAGGGCAAGGAATGTTACAATTATATCAATTATGGTTTGCTTTAGTATTTCGGTTAGTTTGAGTTTTTCTTTTCTTGCAATTTCATTCAAAATTGTTTCCATTTTCTCTTCAATTGTTATCTCCTCACTTATGATTTCACTTTTCTCAACTTTTGCTCTTTTAATAAGTTCCTTAAAAACAAGAGCAAGGTCAAAAAGTGATACTTCAACAAGCATTTCATCTTCAGGAATAATTGGAGTTTGTCTTGAGAAAACACCCTCTCTTTCCTTAACCCTTTTTTTTAATTCCTCTGCAATTTTTTTAAATTTTTTATATTCAATAAGTTCCTCTTCAAGTCTTTTCTTTTCAAGTTCTCCTTCCATTCTTTCCTCTTCTGTTCTTGGAAGAAGAAGTTTACTCTTTATTCTTATGAGTCTGCTCGCCATTAAGATAAATGAGGATGAAATTTCAAGATTCATCTCGTTCATCTTTTCAAGATATTCAATGTAATCTCCCGTTATCTTTGCTATTGGAATATCATAAATATCAAGATTTTTTCTTTCAATAAGATAAAGTAAAAGGTCAAGTGGCCCTGAGAATATTTCAATTTCAACCTTAAACTGGTTCATTGAAATATTGCTTTTTTTACCTCATTAAGTGTTTCTTCTGCAATTTTACTTGCTTTCTTTTTTCCTTCTTTTAAAATTTCAATTACCTCTTCATCCTTTATCTTATTCTTTTTTTCTCTTATTGGGGAAATAACTCTCTCAAGGATATTAGCCAACCTTTTTTTACACTCAACACATCCAATTTTAGCATTTTCACATTCATTTCTCACTTTATCTAAAATTTCAGGAGAAAAAACTTTGTAATATGAAAAAACTGTACAAATATCAGGGTGTCCTTTATCAGTTTTTCTTATCCTCTGAGGGTCAGTTATCATGTTGTTTACTTTTTTATAAATCTCATTTTTTTCTTCATCAAGATATATACAGTTATTAAGTGATTTTGACATTTTTCTTCCATCTATACCAGGAATTCTTGCTGACGGAGTAAGAATCTCCTTTGGTTCTGGAAAAACCTTTCCATAAAGATAATTAAATCTTCTTGCAATCTCCCTTGTAAGTTCAATATGTGGAACCTGATCCTCTCCAACAGGAACCCTTTCTGCTTTATATATAAGAATATCTGCTGCTTGAAGAACTGGATAACCAAGGAAACCGTATGTCTTTAAATCCCTCTCTTTTATTTCTCTTAACTGTTCCTTATAAGTTGGACACCTGAAAAGCCATCCAAGTGGAGTAAACATTGAAAATACAAGATGAAGTTCTGCATGCTGATGGACATCGGATTGTCTGAAAATTACTGATTTTTTTTCATCAATTCCTGTAGCAATCCAGAATTTAACTATTTCAATTGAATAATTGTGAATCTCTTTTGAAGATTCATATTCAGTTGTAAGAGCATGCCAGTCAGCAATCATATAAAAACAGTCATATTCATCTTGAAGTTTTACCCAGTTCTCAAGCGCGCCTTTAAGGTGTCCAATGTGAAGTTTTCCAGTTGGTCTCATTCCAGAAAGAATTCTCTTTTTCATCTTATAAGAATGTAATAAAAGAAATGAATAATTTTACTTACAAGAGGCCATATCATCCATATAATTATTAAGAGAATAAAAGGGGAAATCCTTGTAAATCTTTCAATCCTGAATGATATATGATATGGAAGGATTGAAAAAAGAATCTTTGAACCATCAAGTGGTGGAAATGGAATAAGGTTAAAAAAAGCAAGTAAAAGGTTAATATAGACACCATAGGATAAAAGTTCCTGAATAAGATCATATTCAGAAAAAGAACCTCTTATTTTATAAAGAAACGCAAAACTTATAGCAAGAAGGATATTACTTAAGGGCCCAGCACCTGCAACAAGTGCAGTATCCCTTCTATAATTTCTGAAGTTATAAGGATTTACAGGAACTGGTTTAGCCCATCCAATGAGAAAAGGAGAGCCAGTAATTATTAAAATTAAAGGAAGAATTATTGTTCCAATAGGGTCAATATGAGGAACAGGATTTAATGTAATCCTTCCCATAAGACGAGCAGTAGGATCTCCACATTTTTCGGCCATAAGTCCATGTGCGCACTCATGAATTATAACTGAAAAAAACAAAACAATAAGCGAAAACACAAGCATAAGTTAAATATTATAAAATTTAATAGAACTGTCAACAGTTATCAAGTTATTGACACTCTTTCTGATTTTATGATACAATTTTAACAATAGGAGGATAAAATGAAGAATAATCTACTTAACAGAATTACTGTTAATCCTAAAATCTGTCATGGAAAACCGGTTATTAAGGGTACGCGAATTATGGTCTGGCAAATTCTTGACCTTCTGGAAAATGGTTGTGGTTTTGACGAGATAATTAAGGATTATTTTCCTCAGATTACAAAAGAAGACATTAAAGCATGCATACATTATGCTAATTCCATTGTGAAAAACGAAGAGATTATCTTCCCAAAAGAATTAAAACATGCATTTTCTCGCTGATGAATGTGTTCCTTATAAAACAATCACACTTTTAAAAAAGAATGGTTTTAAAATTTTTACTGTAAAAGACCTTAAAATTGCAGGCAAAAGTGACTCTATTATTTTTAACAAAGCAAAGTCATCAAAATTGACTTTGATAACCATAGATTCTGATTTTGGAAATATAATTCTTTATCCACCGAAAATCCACTATGGCATAATCCTCTTGAAATTAAACAAACCAAACGAGTATAAGATTCATTCCTTACTTATAAAGTTTCTCAAAAATACCACTTCAAAGGACCTTAAAGGAAAACTTATTATCATTGAACCAACAAAAATTAGAATACGGAAATAAAAATCCTCAAAATAAAAGCAAAAGAAGCCTCCAAAAAAGGAATAAAATTCTTTAAATCCGGAG
>QMOP01000111.1 GCA_003650255.1 Caldisericota bacterium | reverse complement strand
TATTCTTTTCATTTATCCATTCTTCTCTTTTTTCTTTTTTTGCAAAATCCATAATATCAACGGGAACTTTCGGTTTAAATCCCCACTCCTTTAAAAGTTTGAGATATTTTTTAATGTTTTCATCATCCATTTTTAAAAGAATATCTATATCATATGTCATTCTCGGAATGTCATGCAGATTCAACGCAATTCCACCGCAAACAATGTATTCTATCCCTTTTTTATTAAATTCTTCAAAAATCTCAATATAATCTAATCCTTCCTCTTTCATCTCAAGTGCTCCATTATTATATCAAAAACATCCTTTAACTCTAAATTCTTACCGAAATTTAATTTTTCCTTTTTGTTATAAGCCATAAATATTCCATACCAGTCATGAACTCCATCATCAGGTCCTGTATCATTTTCCTTTAAATACATTGTATCATGCCCAACAGTTCCTGCTGCCCTCCAGGAAAGATTATCCCAGTAAACAATTAAATCAGAAGGATTTCCTTTTGGATTTTCATAAAGTTCATCTGGTGTATAAACTCTATTATCCCACCTCTCTCCATCAGGTCCTCTTAAATCCACTATTCTCTTTTTAAGTTTCTCAATTTCCTTTCTTAAATTTTTCTCCTTTATTATCCCCCCTCTCTCTCTTCCTTTAACCTTTAAAAATATTCTTGAATAATATCCACCCCAACCCCATGCTTTTGTCTTCTTCCAGTTAATCTTTGCCTCCTGAATCCTTTCTCCTTTCTTAGGTTTTTCTTTAAACTTCAAATACCCTATCTTCTCAAGCCACTGGTTAACACAGAATGCTCCTTTCATCCTCTTTGCTCCATGGTCTGAAACAACAAGAAGCAAAGTTTCCTCATCAATTAACTGGATAATTCTTCCAAGCCATTTATCAAGTAACTTGTAATATTCCGGAATAACATCTTTAAAAGGTGAATCTGGTTCATGGAGATGATGTTCTGGATCAAAGTATCTCCAGAATCCATGGTGAACTCTGTCAAGTCCTATCTCAACATGCATTGCAAAATCCCATTCTTTATTTCTTAATAGATACTCAAAAACTTTAAAATGCTTTTCAGTCATATCAAAAACATCTCTTTTAAGTTTCTCCTTTTCATCTGTTCTAAATTTAACATCAAATGGATAATCTCCAACTAAACCCTCTATTTCCTTTTTTAAATCCGTTGGATAAGTATAATCTCTATTACTATCAGGAGTAATAAAACATGGAATAAGATAACCATTTACAGGAAAAGGAGGATATGTTGGAGGAATGCCACTTAAAATACTTTTTTTCCCTTTTTCTCCAATAATATCCCATACCCTTTTCTCTTTTATATCACCACTGGTAACAATTGAAAATTCTGTATATGAATAACCAACTCTTTCTCTAAATCCATAAATTCCAAGTTCTGCGGGACTTTTTCCTGTAAGCATTACCTGCCACGCTGGAACTGTTATTGGAGGATGACAACTTAATAATTTGTTGAAATATCCCTCTTCCATAATTTTTCTTACATTCGGAAGTTCTTCTTTTAATTTTTCAAAAACAATTTGAGGTGAAGCACAATCCCAACCAAATACTAATACCTTCATTTTAGTTTAGAGTTTAGAGTTGAGAGTTGAGAGATAGAAGTTTTATATTTAGAATTTAAAGTTGAGAGTTGAGAGTGAAAAATTTTTGATTTCGTTCCACTTAACATTTTCGCAATCTCCTCACCTTTTTCATACAGCTTAATATAAACCTTATTGCTAATGTACTTCTGTGTTAAACAAATTTTCAATAATGAAATAACTTCACACAAAGAACCATAAGCCATTGTCAAGAAATGTGAAAACTCCTTTTTTGATTTCCTTCCAGATCCTTCTGCTATATTCAGCACAATAGAAATACTTGCTCTCCTTATTTGCATTTTAACTCCGAAAGTTTCCTCTTTTGGAAAACTCTTACTAATTTTATAAATTTCTTCTACAAAACTCATAGATTTTTTCCACAAATTCAATCTCTCAAAACCAAACATCTCTCAACTCTTAACTCTCGACTCTCAACTTTCATACAAATGGATTTTTATATTTTAAAATTACATCAGCAACCTCTGGTCTCATCACCTCTTCCGAAGGTCTGTGTCCTTCAAGAATTGCCTTCCTTATTGAGGTTCCACTGAAATTTATTCTATCTTCTTCAGAATGGGGACAAATCTTATCATTTACAACTCCACCACATCTCTTACATTTAAAAAATGCTTTAAAAAATATTGGTTCTATTTCAAGGTCAGGATACTCATCAAAAATTTTATGTGCATCAAATGGACCATAAAAATCTCCAACCCCTGCATGATCTCTTCCAATAATAAAATGAGTTGCACCAAAATTCTTTCTCATAATAGCATGATGAATTGCCTCTTTTGGTCCAGCATACTTCATACTGGTTGAAAGAATTGAAAGGAAAGTAACATTCTTCGGATAATAGTTTTCTATAAGAACCTCATATGATCTTATAATCACTTCATCCTTAAAATCTCCTTTCTTCTTTTTTCCAATTAAAGGATTAATGAAAAGTCCATCTGTAAGAGTAAGCGCTACTTTCTGAACATATTCATGTCCTATATGTGGAACATTTCTTGTCTGAAAAGCAACAACCTTTCTCCATCCTCTTTTCTTAAACTCCTCCCTTACTTCTTCTGGAGTAAGATGATACCTTGAAAATTTATGCTCCATTCTTTTATAAAGATAAATCTTTCCCGAAATACAGAAAGGTGGGAGAGAAAAAATTCTATTAACACCTGGATGATCTATTTTCTCTGTTTTAAAAACTTTTATTGAATATTCACCAGGGTCTATACTAAATATCTCCTCTATCTCTATTTCTCCTATATCCTCACCATTATAAGTAAGATTTGCTTTTTCTCCTATTCCAAAATTTTTTCTTTTTTCATCACTAACATGCAAAAGTATGGGAATTGTCCAAGGAGTTCCATCAGGTAATCTTCCTCTATTTACAACACTCTCATACTCTTCCTTATTTAAAAAACCTTCAAGAGGAGAAAAAACACCTGTTGCAATATTTTCAACATCCTGATAGGTATCAAAATCTATTTCAATCTTTAATTTAAACTCCTCCTTCTCTTTAAACCTTTTTACAAGTTTTCCACCATGAGGAGAAATCATTTTAATCAATATAACCTAACTCTCTCAATTTTTCCATAATAACTTTTTTATCTTCATCTTTCAACTTCTCTTTAACAGGCAAATCACTCAAAGGATGCTTTATCCTTCCCCATGGAATCTTCTCCCATATCCTTTCATGAAGAAAATAGACAAAAATCTGAACAATAGTATAAACAACTGTAATCTCTGTCATCTTCTTTAAACTTTTTGTAAAAATATATGAAATAATACCAAGAACAATCATTGCAAGAATCCTCCATGTTATTGCTTTAACAAGAGACCTTCTTTTTGATTCAAAATAACTCATCCTCTCAACTCTAAACTCTAAACTATTCAATATACCCCAAATCCCTTAATCTTCTTTTTATCTCCTCTTCCTCCTCCTGAGAATATCCTTCTTCTATAAAACCAATTTCCTTCAATTTACTTATAACCTTTTCTGCTGACTCCTCTACTGTCTCCTCATCCGTCTCAAGAATAATTTCTGGATTTAATGGTTCCTCATAAGGATCATCAATCCCAGTAAAATTTTTAATTTTTCCCTCTTTTGCCAACTTATACATTCCTTTAACATCCCTTTTCATACATTCCTCAATAGATGCCTTTACATAAACTTCAATAAAATTTTCACATATTGAACGTGCAAAATCCCTGTTTTCCCTATAAGGGCTTACAAATGAACAAAGAACTCCTACACCTCTTTTCTCAAGTAATTTCGCCATAACTGCTATGTATCTAAGATGTTTATTCCTTCCCTCCTTTGAAAAATCCTTGTTCTTTATATAATCCCTTATTGTATCTCCATCAAGAAGTTCAGTATCTATCCCTTTCTCTTCTAAAATACTTTTTACCTTCTTTGCTATTGTTGTTTTTCCTGAACATGGTAAACCTGTAAACCAGAGAACAAATCCTTTATTCATATGACCTCCATACAATAATATCTTTTCTTTTATTCCACTTTTTAGCAAATTTCTGCAACTCAACAAGAGCCTTTATTTTTTCTTCAAATTTCATCTTTGAAAATCTCCTTCCACTTTTCTCTGCTTCTTGAAAAAATTCTTTCATACTCAAAACCTTTCCTTTTACTAATATTTTTCTATCCTTCCACATCTTACATACTCATTCCACTTTTTTATCAATCCATACTTCTTCAGTAAACTATTAAGTTTTCTCATTTCTATTTTTGCCTCTCTCAAAAGAAGATTTATCTTCATAATATCTTTATCCCTTCCTGCAATCAAAAACATCACTATAAGATATTCAGGTTTTATAACCTTTGTATAAACTCCTTCAAATTTTACTCTTGCTGCTTTCTTAACTGCCTCCTTTGAAATCTCATCAGCAGGAATAAATTCAACTGGAATGTTCTCAACTAGAATCCACTGTCCAATCCATTTTGAATATCCCATACTTTTTAAGAAATTATATATTGAAGACAAATCCAGAATTTTTCCTCTTTCAATATGCTCTGGAAGAACAACAAGAATATCAAGATCCTGAGTAAATATTGGCTCTGCCCATCTCAGAGTTGCAACTGCTCCACATATTGCATAATCAACTATAATTTTCTTTTTTTTCAACTCATTCAAAATCAGCAAAATCTTCTTCATTTTATATATTCAAATAATATTCTCAAAAACCTGTTTATTCTTTTAACAGAAACTATTGCTCCGAAAACATCCTTTTTGCCTCCGATATTATAACCAACCTTTTTCATATTTTCAATAATCTTTGAAAAATTAAAACTCCTTTTTGATGCCCTGAAATAAACCTGAACTTTATTTTTAAAATAACCATAATTCAGAAGTAAAACCCCATCATATTTTTTCT
>QMOP01000110.1 GCA_003650255.1 Caldisericota bacterium | reverse complement strand
TAATATACTCAGCAAAAAAGTTACTTTCTGACAAAGATATAAAAATATCTGTGAAATTTCTACTTGTTGGTTCAGGAAAAGAGAGAAGAAAGATGTTAAAGTTAATAAAAAGATTAAATTTGGAAAGGAACGTGATTGTTGGTGAACATCTTGCTTATGATAAAATTCCCTATCTTTTTAATTTAGGGGATATCTTTGTCCTTCCAAGCATACCGACTCGTTACTGGCAGGAACAGTTTGGATATGTTTTGATAGAAGCAATGGCTTCGGGATTACCAGTAGTTTCTACCCTTACGGGTGCAATTCCTGAAGTAGTGAGTGATTCAGGAATTTTAGTTCCACCAGGAGATTACTCTTTACTTTATAAGAGTATTAAAAGTTTAATTGAAAATTCGAATTTAAGGAAGGAATTGGGTAAGAGAGCAAGGAGGAGAGTTGAAGATAATTTTTCAGCAAAACAGGTAGGAGAAAAGTTGCAGAAAATATGTTTAAACTTACTTGATAAATGAGAGAACCTAAAGTCGCTGTTTTGATACTAAATTGGAATAGAGCAAAAGATACCGAAGAATGTCTCAATTCGATTTTTCAGCAGTCCTATTCAAATTATAAAATAGTTTTAGTAGATAATGGTTCAACGGAAAAAGAATCCTTGGAAATAGGTAAGAAGTATAAAAATATAGTTTTCATTCGGAGTGAAGAAAATTTAGGTTTTGCAGGAGGAAATAATTTGGGGATAAGGTATGCTCTTGGAGAAGGGTATGACTATATTTTTATATTAAACAATGATGTGATTTTAGACAGAGATTGTTTGTTGAATTTAATAAAAGTGGGTGAGTATTTTAATAGTGCAGGAATAATTGGACCAGCCGTTTATTCTTATTATGAGAAAAATAAGATTATTTCCACAGGAGGAAAGATTGATTGGTGGCGAGGTAAGCCTTTAGATAAAATGGAGAAGATAGGATTTTCTTTGAAACCAAAGGTAGTGGAGCATTTAAATGGTTGTGGATTGTTGGTAAAAAAAGAAGTTTTTGAAAAGATAGGGTTATTAGATGAAGAGTACTTTTTATTCTATGAAGAGACAGATTTTTGTGTGAGAGCAAGGAGAAAAGGTTATAAAGTAGTTTTTGTTCCAGAAGCTAAGTTATGGCATAAGATATCTCAATCTACTGGAGGTACATATACTCCTATGGCTCTATATTTCGGAACAAGGAATCGTCTTCTTTTTATGTGGAAGAATGGAGATTTTTTTTCTTGGATTCCTTTTTTTCTATTTATTTTTCCAGGGTCTGTTTTTAAAAATTTGTGGAAATTTAGAAATAAAAAGAAAGAAAAAAAGTGGTTCATTTTAGGAATTATTGATTTTTTCAGAAAAAGGTTTGGAAAAGGGAGGTGGAGTGAAGATAGCAATTGACGGAAGGTGGATGTTGGAAGATACTGGAGGTATAAAAAGATATACTATTTGTCTTATTAAGGAGTTATTAAAGATTGATAAAAAAAATGAGTATTATCTTCTTTTAAATAAACCTTTATCCGGTGATTTGATTCCTTGTGCTTTGAGGTTTTTATTCGTCAGTTATGGGCCATTTTCTTTTCAAAATCAACTGCATTTACCTCTATTTTTAGAGAAGAATAGAATTGATATATTTCATTCTCCTAATTTCATGATACCCTTTATTAAACGGAAATATAAAGTAATAATTACTTTACATGATCTTATCCCGTATCTTTATCCTCAACTTTGTTTCCGTTCCAAGAAGGTTAAATTTTTATTATTTTTTAAGATTCTGCTCAATTTAGTAGTGAAAAAAGCAGATATAGTAATAACAGTTTCTGAAAATTCAAAAAGAGATATATTGAAGGTTTTTCCTTTTGCAAAGAAGAAATTAAGGGTGATTTATAATGGTGTAGAGGAAGAAAAGGTAATTTTGAAAGAAGGAAAATGGAATGAGTTAAGGTTTAGGTTTGGTATAAAAGATAAATTTGTTCTCTATGTAGGCAGACAGGACCCTTCGAAGAATTTGATTCGTTTAATTGAAGCATTTGCGTTATTAAAGAAGGAGATAGAGGGTATTCAATTGGTAATAGTAGGGAGAAAAGATTTTCGTTATCCAGAACCTTTTAAGGTAGTAAAGAAATTGGGTTTAGAGAAAGATGTAATTTTTACCGATACAGTAAAAGATACATACTTGCCTTATTTTTACTCCCATGCTGCTGTTTTTGTTTTTGTCTCTTTATATGAAGGTTTTGGTTTTCCTCCATTAGAGGCGATGAAGTATGGTTGTCCAGTGGTAACCAGTAATGTTTCATCTTTACCAGAAGTGGTAGGGGATGCAGCACTTAAAGTTAATCCCTATTCTGTAAAAGAGATTTCAGATGCTATTAAAAAGGTTTTGTTAGATGAGGAATTAAGGAAAAAGTTGGTTGTGAATGGATATAATCAAGTTGAAAAATTTACATGGGATAAGACAGCTTTAAAGACAATAAAGGTTTATAGAGAGTTATCAAAAGAAGAATGAAAAATATTGTGGTAATTCCGACTTATAATGAAAAAAGGAATATTTTGTCATTAGTAAAGAAAATAGGAGATATTGACATTCTTTTTATTGATGATAATTCACCGGATGGGACAGCAGATGTAATTGAAAAATTAAAAATGAAAAATGAAAAATTAAAAATTATAAAAAGGGAGAGAAAAATGGGACTTGGTTCTGCTTATAGAGCCGGTTTTAAGTATGCCCTTGATAATGGTTATGATAATGTAATAATGATGGATGCTGATCTGTCCCATCCTCCAGAAAAGATTCCGGAATTATTGGATGTAGATGCAGATTTTGTTGTTGGCTCTCGATACATAAAAGGAGGAAAGATTGTTGGCTGGCCTTGGTATAGATACTTTTTGAGTAAATATGCAAATATTTATGCTAAAACATTTTTAAAGATGCCAATAAATGATTTGACAGGAGGTTTTAATAGAATTAAAAAAGAGGTTTTAGAAGAGATTGATTTTGAAGGTTTAAAAAGTGATGGATATGCTTTTCAGATTGAATTAAAATATTATGCATGGAAAAAGGGTTTTAAATTAAGAGAAATTCCTATAACATTTAAAGAAAGAGAAAAAGGGAAATCAAAATTAAGTAAAAAAATTGTATGGGAAGCATTCTGGTTGGTGTTGGATTTAAGTGTAAGGTGTAAAGTGTAAGGTGTAAAGGGAGAATGGTTAGTGAGCGTGTCTCTTTTTTTTCTTTCGGTGGTCAATATAGAGTAATACAAGAACAAAAATTAACAGTACCCAAAGACCAATTAGTGCCTCAATCATTCTTTACCTCCTGGAAGTATAAGAAGTGCTACAATAATAAACCCAATCCCTGTTATTGGAAGAAAAATTCTAACCCACATAGGAAGTTCAATAAAAAAATTACTAGCAAGAGCTACAGCAAAGATAGCCTTAGAAATGTCAGCAAGATATTTAGCTGCAAATTCTTTATGTTTTTCTGTAATCACAATTTTAGTATATAAAAAGATGAAGGAAATGTCAAAATTAAAAGTTGCTCTAATTCATGATTGGCTTACCGGAATGAGGGGGGGAGAGAAGGTACTGGAAGCATTTTGTGAACTTTTTCAAGAGGCGGATATTTATACATTTATATGGAATAAAGGAAGAGTATCTGAGAAAATTGAAAGACACAAAATTTATACTTCTATTTTACAGAAGTTACCATTTTCAAAAACAAAATACAGATATTATTTACCTATAATGCCTTATCTTATTGAAAGTTTTTATCTTAAAAATTATGAACTTGTCATTTCTTCAAGTCATTGTGTTGCAAAAGGAATTAAAGTAAAAAAAGGGATTCCTCATATATGTTACTGTCATACACCGATGAGATATGTCTGGGATTTATATGATGATTATTTTGGAAAAGGAAAGACAAATTTTTTTGTAAGAACTGCAATGAGATTTTTAAGAGGATATCTTCAAAAATGGGATATAAAAAGTTCTTTTAGAGTTACTCACTTCATAGCAAATTCTAAGAATGTAAAGAGAAGAATTGAAAAATATTATGGAAGGGATGCCGTTGTTATTTATCCACCAGTTGATATTTCCGCTTTTCCGGAAAAGCGAAAAAAGGATTTTTATCTTGTTGTTACTGCTTTTGTTCCGTATAAAAAAGTTGAGATTGTTATAGATGCATTTAACAGATTAAAGTATCCTTTGAAGATAGTTGGAACAGGTCCTGAAGAAAGAAAATTGAGAAAAATGGCAGAGAAGAATATTGAATTTCTTGGTTGGATTGACAATTTTAAATTGAAAGAGTATTATGCAGAGGCGAAAGCATTCATTTTTCCACAACTTGAGGATTTTGGTATAACAGCAGTTGAATCACTTGCAGCAGGAACTCCTGTTATTGCCTATAATAAAGGTGGAGTAACAGAAATAATACAAGATGGAGAGACAGGTGTATTTTTTGATAAACAAACACCAGAAAGTTTGATTTCTGCTATAAAAAGGTTTGAAAAAATGAGTTTTGATAGAGAGATTTTGAAGAAAAAAGCGTATTATTACAGAAAAGAGAGATTTATAAATGAAATTAAAAATTTTATTGAAACAGAGATTAAATTTTAGTATAAATCAAGATAATGAAAATAACAAGATTTACAAAATTACTTTTTGTTATTGCTGATTTAATTGGAATTTATATAAGTTTTAATCTTGCATATCATATAAGATTTTATTCTGGAATATTTCCAGTATTTTTTGGTATCCCTCCATATTCTGGTTATTTAAAAGCAATACCACTTGTTGCTATTGTGTGGATTTTGATTTTCTGGCAGTCAGGTATTTATAGAAAACTGCATTATGATTTTTTATTGGACTTTTTTCAAATTTTTAGAGCTTCAATCATAGCAATAATAATTACTGTTGCTCTTGGATTTTTTTATAGAGAATTTTCATATTCTCGTCTTGTTGCAATAATAATGCTTTTTATTGCTCCATTTATAAT
>QMOP01000109.1 GCA_003650255.1 Caldisericota bacterium | reverse complement strand
TATTATCTCCTTAAAAGTAAGCCATCCATATTTTTCATGGTCCTTTATAGGAAAATCAAAAATCTCAAAAACTCCTTCTTCACACCAGAACTTATCCTGAGGAGAAAAAACTCCCTCTTCAATTGCTGCTGCTGCTGGAATAATTTTAAGAGTCGACCCTGGTTCGAAAAATCTTGTAATTAGAGGATTACTTATCCATTTTTTTCTATTACTTCTATCAACATAAGAAAATCCTATAATCTCTCCTGAATAAACATCCTGAACAATACCTGCTGCCCAGTTTCCATTATACTTAATTAATGCTTCTTTTATTAAACTGTAAAGTTTATACTGAACAGGCCTTTCAATTGTAAGATAAATTGAGTTTCCTTCTTCTTTTAAAACATCTCCGCAATTCACTCTCAAAATTTTCCTTCCCCTTACATCCCTCATCCACTTAACCTTTTTTACCTCCCCTTTTAATACATCATTAAAGAGATACTCTATTCCACTTGCTCCCTCTCCTTTCCAGTTCAAAAAACCAACAAAAACCTCAAGCCCCTCACCTTCAGGGATAAACCTCTCACCCTCCTCAACTGTTAACGCAACTATTCTTCCTTTTGAATCATATATATTTCCCCTTCTCGGCTTCCAGATGTTCACCTTTGGAAACTGCTTTTTAGCAAGTTGAGAAAATCTTTTATAACCTATAACCTGAATCTGAAAAAGTCGTGAAATTACTACGAAAAAGGATAAGATGAAAATAAAAAGTATAATTCTAATTCTTGAATCTACCATTTTTTAAGAGAAAGATAAATTCTATCTCTTGGATAAACCATATCAAGATACTTAAAAGCAATATTTTCAACAACATCTGGTTTTGTAATCTCAATATACTCGCATTTAAGAAGAGCATTTTCTTTTTTCAAAAACTTAATCTCTTTTCTCAACTTTCTCAATTTATATCCAAAATTTAAAACCTCAACTGCCTCCCAGATTAAAGAAAGATAAACAATAACTCCTGTTATGATAAAAAAGTAAAGAAATCTTTTCATAACTTTTCAATAACTCTCAATTTTGCACTTCTACAATTTTTATTTCTTTGAATTTCAGAAATTGAGGGCTTAATCTTTTTTGTAATAAGGACTGCTCTTTTTTCCTTTTCAAGTCCCTTAAAATAATCTTTCACAATTCTATCCTCAAGAGAATGGTATGTAACCGTTACTATTCTTCCAGCCTTTTTCAAAATATCAAATGCCACTCTTATTCCTTCCTTAACATTTTCAAGTTCCCTGTTTACAAAAATTCTCAATGCCTGAAAAACTTTTGTTGCTGGATGAATCTTACCTTTTCTTCTTTTAACCCTTAATATCAAATCCACAAGTTCTGAAGTTCTACGAATTGGTCTTGATTTAACTATTTCTTTTGCAATCTTTCTTGAAAATCTCTCCTCTCCAAATTCCCTTAAAATCCTTTCAATCTCTTCTTCTTTAAAAGTGTTTATCACATCCTCTGCTCTAACAGGATTTTGCTTTGAATATCTCATATCAAGAGGAGAATCATATTTGAAACTGAAACCCCTTGTTCTATCCTCAATCTGATGTAGCCCTATTCCAAAATCAAATAAAATTCCACTGACCTTGTTCCATCCAATCCTTTTTACAAACTTATCCATCTTGGCATAATTTCCCTTAACAATATAAACTCCTCTATCATGAAACTTATGCGCAACCTCTTTAATGCTTAAATCATCAATATCCATAAGTAAAAGTTCTCCCTTTCCTTTAAGGTTTTTCCAGATTTCTTCAGAATGGCTTCCTGTTCCACAGGTTGCATCAATGAAATTTCCTCCACTTTCAACATTTAAAAATTCTACAACCTCTTTAAGAAAACATGCTTTGTGTTTCACATCTCAATATCAAGTTCCTCTGCAACTTTTGGAAGAACAACTCTTGATTCCTTCTCATAAATCTTAAATTCTTCTTCAGACCATATTTCTATTCTTGAAAGTAAATTCAAAAGAACTATCCTTTTTTTAATTTTGGCATGCTCTATTAAATCCTGTGGAAGAAGCACCCTTGATTGAGAATCAACATTTAAAACCCTTGCTCTTGATAGAAAGAGTCTTAAAAACTTTCTATGCGATTCTTTATTCCAGGAAAGTTTTTTAAGTTTTAAAATTATATCATTCCATTTCTTTGGAGAATAAATAAGAAGGCAGTTCTCAAGTCCCATTGTTATGTAAAACTTTTTATAACGTTTAAATGGCTTTGGAAGAAAAAACCTGTTTTTACTATCAAGTGTCAGGTGAAATATTCCTACATTCTCCACCACTTTACTCCACTTTAACCCACATTATAAATTTATTTTTATTTCTTGCTTTTGTCAAGAACTTTTTTTATCTGTATATAAACACCGGGAACAGATAATGAAGGAAATAATTAAAAATGAGGGTAGAATCTTCAAATCAAATTCAAATCCTCATAAAAAGCTTCCCTACCTCCAAGACCTTTTGCACAAAGGCCTGCAAGATATGATGCAAACTTCATTGACCTAACTTCATCCCATCCTTTTAAAATTCCGTATATAAAACCAGCATGATATGTATCACCACATCCAGTTGTATCAACCACCTTTACTTTAAATGCTGGAACATGAATCCACTTCCCTTTATAAAATGTAATGCTACCTTTTTCTCCAAGAGTAACACAGACAAATTTTCCACCCATTTTAATGAGTTTCCTTATTCCATCCTTTACTCTCATATTTCCAAAATAATCCTTTATAAAGGATGAACTTGCTATAAAGTAATCTACTTCTCTTATTATCCTTTCTATTCCTTTTACCTTCTTTTCAGCATCATAAACAATTTTTATTCCATTACTTTTTATTCTATCAAGGTTTTTAAGAAGCGTTTCACTTTCCTGAGGGTCAAATAGCATTATTCTTGTTTTTCTAATAATTCTTTCATCAATCTCAAATGGTTCAAGTTTTTCATAAGAAGAATAAAGTATTGTCCTTTTTCCAGTTCTTGATACAAATATCATTGCAAGCGGGGTTTCTTTTTCCCATATAACATCATTAATATCTATTCCTTCCCTCTTCATCTTCTCTAAAACAAATTTCCCTGCTAAATCCTTTCCAATTCTTCCAATAAATTTTACCTTTAATCCAAGACGGGAAAGAACAACAAGTGCAGTTGAGGTCTGTCCACCTCCTTCAATTATAATTCTTTTTATTTTCATTTTCTCATCTATCTTTGGAAATCTGTGATAAATCCCAAGAATATCAAGGCATGCTCTTCCTATTCCTATACAGTCAAACATCTCTGGACCTTGTGGTGAAAATGATACCTGAAATTTTACTTAATAGCGAATAGCAAATGGTAAATAGTAGCGAATGGCGAATGGCAAATGGCGAATGGTGAAGGGGAAGTGGTTTTTCCCGAAGGGGCTTTACGTCCGAGGACGCACGCAGTGCGACAGTATGACAGTGCGATAGAGCGACAGTATAAGGAAGGCGGTTTTTCCCGAAGGGGCTTTGCGAGCGAGGATATGAGACATTCCACCGCAGCGAGCAGAGCGAACCACACACGTGAGCGTCCCCTGAGGGGAAAACCGCCCTTCCTTTCCGCGAAGACAGAGCGAGCCCTATACGTGAGCGTCCCCCGAGGGGGAAACCACTTTTCCTTTTCTCTAAAGTAAAACGAGCCATCTCCCGAGGGAAAAACCACCTTACTTTATCGGCACACTTTTTGTCAATAAGCCACATTTTTGACAAGTTTCTGGAACTGAAATGCGTTCTTTACTGCATAACCATAAGCAGTATTGTCAAAGAAAATATAATTTTCCTTACATTTAAGTTCATCTATCTTTTTCTTATACTCTTTTAACTGTGAAAGTGAATATTGGGATGCATAAAGCTCTTTTGGTCCATGAAGTCGGGTATAAGAGAAATCTGCTGTTTTTTTACAAACCTCAGGATACCTTCCTCCTGTATTTGCAAGACAAAGTGCAATGTTATAATCCTTTAATATTGAATAGACCTCTTTCTTAAACCAACTTTCATTCCTTGGTTCTATTGCAAATTTTTTATCTGTGTATTTAACAATTCTTTTTATAAATTTCAAAAATTCATTTTTATTAAATTTCAATCTTGGTGGAAGTTGAATTAAAATTACCTTCAATTTCTCCTTAAGTCCACTTATTGCATCAAAAAACCATTCACATAAATTTTCATCATATTTAAGTCCTCCCTTATGAGTAAATTGTCTATTCAATTTTGCTGTAAAAACAAAATCCTCTGGTGTTCTTTTATACCAGTTTTCAAATACAACCTTTTTAAAAATTCTGTAAAATGAAGCATTTATTTCAACTGCATTAAACTTTTGAGTATAAAACTCTAACCTATCTCTTTCTTTCAAATCATCAGGATAAAAAATTCCATTGAAATCATCATAATTCCAACCAGATATTCCTATATAGTACACTTCACCCTACCTCCACAAATTCTATTTCTCCTAAAATTGCTATTCTATCATCCTTAATTGCAAATGCTCCTATAATATTATAACTAGATACTTCATTCATTACAATATCAAGGTCATTTTTATCAGTAACTTTATTTCCAATAAGAGTTGCAAGAGAATCAGCAAGAACTGTATCCTTTGAAATAACTGTGGTAAGTTCTGCTTTTCCGAAACTGAGTGAATGACCAATATATGAAGAAGAGGAACAAATACCAAGAGGAGTATTTTTTGATTTTATTTTGATTGCAAAATTTTTAAATTTCTCGTTTTCTGTATATATTCCTATAATTCTATCCTTTTCTGTCTTTATGAAAATATCACCACCATTCTCAACAATCACCTCATCTGTATAATGAAGAAGTTCCTTTCCAATTTCCTCTGCTATTGCTCCTGCAATCCCTGCCATTGGTCCAATTCCTGTTTTAATTGAAACTTCACACATTTTTCTTATAATCTCTGGCATGGAATTATCTGGATTTATTGGGGAAAGTGAGTCTTTAAAAAAACTATTACTTGAAATATACCTTTTAAT
>QMOP01000108.1 GCA_003650255.1 Caldisericota bacterium | reverse complement strand
TCTTAATACATCCATAACCTGCAATTCCTGAAAGAAGAAGTGGAAAAGGAACAGCATATCTCATAAATCCAAGTTTGAAACTTCCTATTAAAAGAAAAATTGAAACAAAACAAGAGGCAAATATTATTCCATCTTTCTTTCTTTCCTTAAAAAGATAATAAAATCCCGCTAAACTTAGAAAAACAAAAAATATACTGGATGACTTCACAATGTTGGTAAATTGTTTATAAAATGACGGCTTATAATCCTTTAATCCTGCTCTGACAACAATTGAATATTGTTTCTTAAAAGTAAGAAGAAAATTTCTATAATCAAGAATTCCATATGGATTAACAGCAAAGAAACCAATTAAAAAAAGAAAGGGAGTAAGGAATAAATAAATTAATTTTGGTCTTTCTTCTTTTCTTAGCAAAAAATAAGAAAGATATAAGTTTAAAATTAAAATCCCGGGATAATATTTTGCATTTGTTGAAACACCGATAAGGAAAGAGCAAAGAAGTAATTTTTTGTTTGATGGAGATTTAAAGAAGTCAAGAATTAGGTACACAGAGAAAATAACAAAAAATGCACCTGTTATATCAACTGTTCCATAATGGGAGTGAAGAATATGAAGAGGGTTTAATGAAATTATAATTGAGGACATAATTGCTACCTTTCTATTCCAGATTTTATTTGCCAATTTCCACAAGATTACTATTGAAAGAACTGAAAAAAATACAGAGAGATATCTTGCTGTTAAATAAAAAATATGTGGATTTTTGTAGTAAATACCAACAAAATCTTCAAGAGGAAGATTAAAAATAAGATAGAGAAGGAAATAAACAAAGAAAAGGATATAAAGGTGTAGAGTTGAATAAAGAAAATATGGTGCTGGGTTAAAATTAGAAGCAAAAATTCTCATTGCATAAAATATAACAACTGCTTCATCTATGTGAGCATATCTCATTCCTTTACAGAAATCTATTCCTACAACTCTTAAAATAATTGATATAAGAGTTATGAAGAGAAAAATGAATTTTTCCTTTTTCATTCTTTAATATTACCAAAATTTGGTATAATAAAAAACATGGAAGCACTTTACTGGGAAGTTTACAAAGATAAAAAGGTTAAATGTTTTCTATGCCCTCATGAATGTGTTATAGAAGAAGGAAAAACAGGAAGATGTAGAACTAGAAAAAATATTGATGGAAAACTTTTCTCACTTACTTATGGAAAGTTTACATCAATCTCCCTTGATCCTATAGAGAAAAAACCACTTTACCATTTTTATCCTGGGAGAGAAATTTTATCTGTTGGAACTTTTGGATGTAATTTTTTCTGTCCATGGTGTCAGAATTTTGAAATATCTCAGGCAGATGAACGGGTTCCAGTAAGAAGTGTAAAGATTGAGGAACTGATAAGTTTTTCTAAAAGATATAACTCTATTGGAATTTCATACACATACAATGAGCCATTGATAAATTATGAGTTTGTTCTTGACTGTAGCAAAAAATTTAATGATGAGGGGATGAAAAATATTCTTGTTACAAATGGCTACATAAATGAAGCACCTCTACACAATCTCATTCCTTATATTGACGGAGCAAATGTTGATTTAAAGTCATTCAATAATGATTTTTATAAAAAATACTGCTTTTCAAAAATTGGCCCTGTTTTAAGAACAATTGAGACACTTTTTAAAAAGAAAAAACATATTGAAATAACACTTCTTGTCATTCCAAAACTTAACGATAATGAAGATGAATTTAAAGATTTAGTTGATTGGATATGGTCATTAAGCCCGGATGTTCCTCTGCATCTTTCAAGATATTATCCTGCATATAAATTTAACAGAGAACCAACTCCACTCAAAACCCTTTACAGATTAAGAGATATTGCTATAAAGAAACTGAAATTTGTCTACCTTGGAAATGTATGGGAGGAAGAATATTCAAACTCATACTGTCCAAATTGCAAAGCAGTTCTTGTAAGAAGAAGAGGATATAATGTAAAAATTGAAAATCTTTCTGGAAATATCTGTAAAAATTGCGGAGAGGAAGTAAACTTTTTAACCTGAGATTTTTTCTATCCTTGGAAGATTGTTTATAATCTTTGCCCTCTGAAACTGTTCATTCATCCATTCATAATAAAGCATATTCATTCTTTCATTCAACAATTCTTTTTTAAATTTTTCTTTTTCTCCTTCAAAACTTTTATCGGGATATCTTCTTTCAAACTCCCTTTTCAATTCTTCATCTGTAACCTTAACTGATTGAAAAAGTATTCTTCTAATCATCCTTGTTTTTATACTGTTTTTTATTTCCTTCTCAAACTCTTCAGGAGTTGTCCTGTAATAGTATCTTAAAAAATCGTAGTATAAACGAATATCAAACTTTCCATCCCTCTGAAACTGCGGAAAAGAGGCAATCGTATTTGCAACTATCTCATCACTTACATCTATTCCAAGTTTATCCGCCTCTTCAAGAAGAAGTTGCTCCTGAACAAGTGAAGAAAGAATATTTCTCTTTATAATATTTTTTTCCTTTTCTGTAAGTTCCTTTTCTTTATTCTCCCTTGCTCTTTCCAATTCTCTTATAAGAATCCTCTGATAATCTTCATAAGGAACCTTTCTACCATTAACAACCAAAACTGTATCAAGGGATACTTTCGTTGAATAGTTCCACAAAAATATCCCACCAATAAAGATAAATGCTATTAAAAGTAATAACTCCCTTGCACTTCTTTTAAGTTGATAAAACATTTGGTATTATATTATAATAAAAAAATGAGAAAATCAAGAAAAATAAGAAAGGACGGTTTTCCACTCAGGGGACGTTCGCGTATGTGGCTCACTCTCATCGCTTGTGTGGAATGCACCATGTCCTCGCTCGCAAAGCCCCTTCGGGAAAAATCGCCTTCCTTATACTGTCGCTCTGTCACTCTATCAGACTGTCGCACTGTGTTCGTCCTCGGACGTAAAGCTCCCTCAGGAAAAACCACTTACCATTTGCTATTCACCATTCGCCATTCGTTATTTACTATTTGCCATTCGCTATTCGCCATTCGCTATTTACTATTTGCTATTCGCCATTTACCATTCGCTATTTGCTCTTTTATTGTGCTTATTTACATCTCTGGATGTATGCCAGAAATTAAAAAAAGTTTTGACTATAAAAAGGAGATTGAAATTGTAAAACCTGAAATAAAGGTTAAAATAAAAGCAATTCTTAAAGAGGTTGAAGATTTAAGTTTCAAGTATAAGAACTTAGAAAGTTTTGGAATAGCAACTATGAAACAATCAGCAGAAATATTGGAGTTTGGAAAGATTGCTTCTCCTTTTGTGATAGAGGCACTTTATTTAAGCAAAAATTTTAACTACAAATACTGGCTTGTTGATATTCTTGGATACCTTAAAGATAAAAGAAACATATTACCGCTACTTTCAATTGTAGAGGATGAAAATGAGGAAATAGAGATAAGAAAAAGAGCAGTTGAGTCTGTTGCTGAAATAGGAGGAAAAGAAGCAATTAAATTCTTAAAAGATTCTTATAAAATTGTTAAAAATGAAGAAGTAAAAGAAAAAATTGCAGAAGTAATTGTTAAACTTGAAGAAAGATTCTAAGATACCTCTTCCTCTTTTTCCTTTACTTCCGGCACTTCTTTTCTTACCATTGTACAGTTTCCCTGAAAGAATGCACCTTCATGGATTGAAAGTTGCTGTGTCTTTATATCTCCCTTTAACTCAGCATCTTCAAGAAGTTCAATTGAGATAGCAGAATTAACATTTCCCTCAATTCTTCCTGCAACAACAACTGTCTGCGCATTTATATCTCCATTAACAATTCCTGTCTCTCCTATAATAACAGAATCTGCCTGAACAATTCCACCATCAACAATTCCATCAACCCTTATTGAACCTTTTGAAAAAACTGTTCCCTTAACTTCAGAATCAGGCCCAATAATTGTCTCAATTTTTCCAATCTTTTTCTCCTCTTTCTTTTTTCCAAACATCAAAATCTCCTTTCAAGAAAATACTTCGGATTTAATGGCTTTCCATATCTTCTAACCTCATAGTGAACATGGGGACCTGTTGCAAGTCCTGTCGCTCCAACAGTTGCTATAATCTGCCCCTTTATAACCTTTTCCCCTTGCTTTACAAAAACCTCATCACAGTGTCCATAGTAGGTTGTATATCCATTTCCATGATCAATCACAACTGTCTTTCCAAGCCTTCCAGCCCATCCAGCCATAACAACCCTTCCATCAGCAGTTGCTCTTACAGGAGTTCCCTTTAAATTTGCAATATCAAGAGCAGAATGAAATTCACTTCTTTTAAGAAGTGGATTTACTCTCCAGCCAAAACCTGATGTAATTCTTCCAAATACAGGCCAGATTGAAGGAGTATGTGCAGCAATTTCTCGCTGCTTGGCAAGATATTTCACTATGTCTCTATAATCCTGAAACTCAACCCATGCCTCCCTTTTAAGTTCATTCACATTCATGTCAACAAGTTTAGTTGAATCTGAAAAAAGAAATTTTGAAATATTTAAATCTTCAAGCCTGGAAGGACCTCCCATACCAGAATATTCAAGAACCCTTCTTCTTTCTTTCAATGCAAGGAGCCCTCTCAACTCTGTGTTTAGTCCATGAATTTTTTTAACAAGTTCAAGACTCTCATCAACCTTTTTTGCAAAATAATGAGTTTTTTCCTTCAGTATTTTATTTGCCCTCAATACTTCTTTAAATACAACTCTTCTTGTAATAAAATAAATAGAAACAGAAACAACTGAGAAAAATAAAAGGATAAAAAAAACTAAAACACCTTTTGAAATAGAGAAATGAATTGGTCTTGCTTTTGAAGAAGGAACTATAACTACTGTAAAATTTTCCTTTCTTTTTATAATTCTTTTTTTCATCCTATATAAGTTTACCATACAAAGAAATATTTTGTCAAGATTTTCTAGGCTCTGTGGCGAAAATGGTGCCTGAGATTTTACCCAATAGCGAATGGCAAATGGCGAATAGCGAATAGTAAATAGCAAATGGCAAATGGCGAATGGAAGGTGGTTTTTCCCGAGGAGGCTTTACGAGCGAGGACTTGTTG
>QMOP01000107.1 GCA_003650255.1 Caldisericota bacterium | reverse complement strand
CCTTTATAATAGGGACAGGTGGAAATATTGAAATTATAAAAAGGCACAAAAACTTTTTTCATAAAATAGATAAACTCCTCACACTCAAAGGATTAAAGAAGTTTCTTGAAATTAGCACCTAACTTTTAAAGGTGCTAAAAAATACTTGACAAACCATTTTTTCTTTGTTATATATTTTTTCCGAAATTTTTGAAAAGGAGGTGATAATATGAAGTTAAAACCTCTTGGTGACAGAGTTCTTGTAGAGCCGATTGAGGAGAAAGAGGTAAGAAAGGGAGGAATTATTATTCCAGACACAGCAAAGGAAAAGCCACAGGAAGGAAAGGTTATTGCAGTTGGTCCTGGAAAAAGGGATGAGAAAGGGAATTTGATTCCAATGGATGTAAAAGAAGGAGATAAGATTTTATTCGGAAAGTATGCAGGAACAGAGGTAAAGATTGATGGAAAGGAGTATCTTATAATGCATCAGGAAGATATACTTGCTATTATTGAGGAATGAAGGTGAGGTGTAAGATGTCCGCCTGCCAGCAGGGCAGGTAAGGGAGGAAGGAGGTGAGATTATGGCTAAGCAATTAAAGTACAATCAGGAGGCTGCTCAGGCAATTTTAAGAGGAGTTGAGCAGTTGGCAAATGCTGTAAAGGTTACACTTGGTCCAAAAGGAAGGTATGTAATCCTTGACAAAAAGTTTGGTTCTCCAACAGTTACAAATGACGGAGTTACAATTGCAAAGGAGATTGAACTTGAGGAGCCATTTGAGAATATGGGAGCACAGCTTGTTCGAGAGGTTGCCTCAAAGACAAATGATGTTGCTGGTGATGGAACAACAACAGCGATTGTTCTTGCAGAAGCAATTTTCAGAGAGGGTTTAAAGAACATAACAGCAGGTGCAAATCCGATGCACATTAAGAGGGGAATTGACAAGGCAGTAAGTAAGGTTGTTGAATACATTAAAAAGAAATCAAAACAGGTAAAGACCAAAGATGAGATTGAGCAGATTGCAACAATCTCAGCAAACTCAAAGGAAATAGGAAGACTAATTGCAGATGCAATGGATAAGGTTGGAAGGGATGGAGTTATAACAGTTGAGGAAGGAAAGAGTGCTCAGACAGAGCTTGATGTTGTTGAGGGAATGCAGTTTGACAGGGGTTATGTTTCACCTTATTTTGTAACAGATGCAGAAAGGATGGAGGCAGTTCTTGAGGAGCCATATATTATAATAACTGATAAGAAGGTATCAGCAATGAATGACCTTCTTCCTCTTTTAGAGAAGATTGCTCAGACAGGAAAACCATTCCTTTTAATTGGAGATGAGATAGAGGGAGAAGCACTTGCAACACTCGTTGTAAACAAATTAAGAGGTGTCTTAAAATGCTGTGCAGTTAAGGCACCTGGGTTTGGAGACAGAAGAAAGGAGATGCTTCAGGATATAGCAATTTTAACAGGTGGAACCGTTATAAGTGAGGATGCTGGAATGAAACTTGAAAATGCAACAATTGATATGCTTGGAAGAGCAAAGAGGGTTGTTGTTGACAAGGAGAATACAACAATTGTTGGTGGAGAGGGGAAGAAAAAGGATATTGAAGCAAGGATTGCACAGATAAAGAAGCAGATAGAGGAGACGGATTCTGATTATGATAGGGAGAAACTTCAGGAACGCTTAGCAAAACTTTCAGGTGGAGTTGCAGTAATTAAAGTTGGAGCAGCAACTGAGACAGAGATGAAGGCAAAGAAGTTCAAGGTTGAGGATGCAATGCATGCAACAAAGGCAGGAGTTGAGGAAGGAATAATTCCAGGAGGAGGAGTTGTTCTTGTTAGAGCAATTGATGAACTTGAAAAATTAAAAGGAGATGATGAGGATGAGCAGATTGGAATAAATATTGTTAAAAAAGCACTTGAATCACCATTGAAACAGATTGCAGCAAATGCAGGGCTGGAAGGTTCTGTTATTGTTGAGCAGGTTAAAAAGATGGAGGAAGGAAAAGGACTTAATGCAGAGACAGGAGAGTTTGTTGATATGATGAATGCAGGAATTGTTGATCCTGCAAAGGTTGTAAGAACTGCACTTGAGAATGCAGCAAGTGTTGCTTCAGTCCTTCTTACAACAGAGGCGCTTGTTACAGACATTCCAGAGAAAAAGAAGGAGACAACACCACCTCCTCCTGAATATTAATTCATAAAAACCTCTTTAATAAAGGTCAGGGTTCTTCACCCTGACCTTATTTTTTATATTTAGGTGGTTTTTCCCTCAGGGGACGCTCCTCCCGATATATATTGGGAAGGAGAAGCGGTTTCCCCTTCGGGGGACGCTCGCGTATGTGGCTCGCTCTACGTCCTGCGGTAGAATGCCCTATGTCCTCGGACGTAAAGCCCCCTCAGGGAAAACCGCTCTCCTTATACTGTCGCACTGTGTGTCCTCGCTCGCAAAGCCCCTTCCGAAAAAACCGCCTACTATTCGCCATTCACCATTTACTATTCACTGTTTTTGCTATTTGCGAAAAAGTAAAAAAATTTGTATAATATATCAAAAATGGAAAAGAGAAGGATACTTATTGTTGATGATGAGAAGGAGACAAGGGATTTATTAAAATTTTATTTTGAAAAGGAAGGTTTTGAAGTTCTTGAGGCGATAAATGGGAAGGATGCAGAGGAAAAAATAAAGAGTGATAATATTGATTTGATTGTTATGGATATTGTGATGCCAGAGGAAAATGGGATAGAATTATTAAAAAGTTTAAGATTTGAAAGAATTCCGATAATAGTTATCTCTGGTAAAAAGGGGTTTAAGGAAATTTTACTTGAGGAGGAAGAGTATAATATTATTGATTTTTTTGAAAAACCATTTAAGGTCAAGGAACTTGTTGAAAGGGTAAAGGAGATTTTATAGGTGCTTTTTGTTTTCTTAATTCTTTTTCTCCTTTCTCAATCTTTTGATGATGCTTTAAATCTTTATAAAGAGGGAAAAAGAGAGGAAGCATTAAAATTACTTGAAAGAATTTATAAAGAGAGTCCAAATAAAGAGGTAAAATCACTTCTTGTAAAAATTCTTACTGAGATTGGAATGGAGAAAAGTTTTAAGGAGGATTATTCAGGTGCTTTAATTTATTTTGAAAGGGCAAAAGAGATTGCTCCTGATGATGAACTTGTTCTTGATTTGTACAATACAACAAAAGAAATTTTAAAAGCATCACCTCCACCGGAAGAAAAGAAAAAGGAGAAAAAAGTAGAAAGAGTTAAAGAAAGAGTTGTTATTGAGAAGACAAAACCCGTTATAAGAGCGTATGAGATGAAGAGACTTCTGGAAGCATTTTTGAAACTTGAAGAAAGGCAAACAGAATTTTTGAAAGAGTTTGTTAAGGAGAGAAAGGAGATAGACGCAATATTTAAGGAGGAGAAAAAGAGAGAGAATTTTTATTCAAATATAATTTATATAAATGTTATCGCTATAGTCTTATCTGTTATTTTTGTGGGAATAATAATGTATCTTGTTTTCAGAAATATTGCTTTAAGAAAAGAGGCTGTTTTATTAAGGTATCAGGAAAGATTGATTGAGTCAATGTCAGAAAAAACACTTCCAGAAGCAGAAAAAATTCCACTTACTTCACCTGAAGAGACAAAGTTAAAAGGGATAGAGGTTATAGAAGGAGAATTAAAGGAGGATAAGGGAGTTGAAAAGGAGATGGCAATAAAGTTTTTAAAAAATTTCATCTCTGACCCTTCATATGAGGTAAAGGAAAAGGCAATAAGGGTTTTATCAAAGTATGATAGGGATGAGGCAGTAAAAGTTTTAAAGGATTTATGGGATAAAGGAACGAGAGATGATAGAATTTTATTTTTAAAAATGAGTGATATAATGCCTGAAGAGGAGGTTCTTTCATATCTTAGTCAGATAATAGATTATGACCCTGAATTAAGAGGAGAGGCAATAAAAATTATTGAAGAGAGATTTTCTGAAGATGAACTTTCAGATGACATTAAAGAAAAGATAAAAAGGATTAAAAAAGAAGAGGGATGGATAACAAGATAAGAAATCTTGAAAAAATCCTTGAAGAAAAGAATAAAGAAATAGAAGCACTTCTTAATAGAATAAATGTTCTTGAAAAAGAAAGAGAACTTTTAAAGGAAAGAATTAAAAGATATCAGGAGATAATTTCTGAAGAAAGAACACAGTGGAAGGAAAAGGAACTTGATTATCAGAGAAGATTAAGGGAGTGCGGGATTGAAATAAGAGCACTAAGGGAGTGGAGAAAAAGGGAGGAGGAGAGATTAAAAAAGGAGTTTGAGGATAGAGTTTTGTCACTTAAACACGAAGAGAAAAGATTACAGCTTATTCAAAAGGAACTTGAAGCAAGAAACAATATGCTTGTTCACTGGTCTGAGGAGATAGCAAGAGAACTTGAAGAGGATAAAAAGGAAAATGAAAAGAAAATCGAGGAAATAAAAAATCAGTATGAAGGGGAAAAGAAAGCAAGAAGGAAAGAGGTTGAGGATTTAAGTTTGAAAATAAAACAGGCGATGGATGAAAACAGTAAATTAAGGGGGGAGAATGAAAAACTTATAAATGAGATTGAAGAGAATGAAAAAACTATAAATGAAATATTGCAGGAGAGAAATTCTTTAAAAAATGAAATAGAGAAAAGGGTGAAGGAAATAGGGAAATTGAAGGATGAGATTTCAAGATTAAAACAGGAGTATGAGGCTTCTATTGATGAGAAGAAAAAAATTGAAACAAGTTATATTTCTGTTTTAAGAGAGAATGAGGATTTGAGAAGGGAGTTTGAGAGTATATTGAAAGAGAGGGAAAAAGAGGAAGAGAGGTTAAAGGACGAGTTGAGTAAAAAGGAGAATTTATTAAAAGAGTATGAAAATAGAGTTTTAAAAATAAATGAGGAGTTGAAAGATAAGGAGAGTGAGATAGCAAAGATAAAAGGAGAAAGAGAGAGGTTTTTTAATCTTTTAAATGAATATGAAGAAAAATTGAAAGCGTTGGAGGAAGAAAAAGAGGTACTTAATAAAGAGATAGGTAAATTGAAAGGAGAGGTTGAGGGGAGGGAGAAGAGAATAAAAGAGATTGAAAAGGATAATCTTGAATTTCAAAAAAGGGTTGAGGAATTGAATTCAAAAATAAAAGAGGCAATAGATGAAAATAAGAGATTAAAGAATGAGAATGAAAAACTTGTAGATGAAATTAAAAAGAAATTCGGAATTATTGAGCAAAAAGAGGATGAGATAAGAGAATTAAGGGATAAAATACAGG
>QMOP01000106.1 GCA_003650255.1 Caldisericota bacterium | reverse complement strand
CTTTTTGCCTGAAAGAGTGTAGATTGAAATCTTGCATTCTGAAGGAAGCCCCTGAAATGTTATTCCCTGATTCTTTTTATCCTTCTTTTTCTGGTAAGGATTTGGATAAACAATCACATCTGAAAGCGAATATTCAGGTCCTCCAAATAAAGCATAAACTGAAAAATGCTTTATTTTAGCAGATACTTCATTCTTTTCAGTATCAACCACAGATGAAGGTAATCTTATCCATCTTGAATTATCCTCATCAAGAAAATATATTCCAAGCGTCCTCTCCCTTACAGGTGGATTTGTTCCATCAACTATTCCATCCTGTTCACTATCAGGATAATTCATAACAATATAGACGTCATTATTAAAGATTCCACTGAATTCCTTTCCATTTTCATCAAAAACCTTAAGATTAACAATAAATTTTTCTATTGGATAATGAAATCCATTAATTCTATCTTCCTTCAAGTTTGCTTCAATCACCTTACTTAAATTTTCAGCATCCTCAATTAACACCATTCCATAACCCTTTATAGCATTACTTGAGATTATTACCTTAACAGTAAATGAAGAGTTATAAACGATGTTTTCTTTTCCAAAATCCCTGTATGTTTCAAAATACCAGATTCTGTTTGAATCTTTTAAATTGTTTCCAGAAAGGTCTGTAATCTTTGTTGAAACCTCAACCCTATAGGTATAACCCTCTTCTAATTTTCCAGAAGGGATAAACTCTATCATCATCAATTCTGAGTAATAATTTGTTATTCCTGAAATTCTTATAGGATTTTCAATATATTTTCCAGAACTATCCTTATAAGGATAAAGGAGAATTGAATCTGTTATCGTATCCTCTTTTATTGAGTCATCAAAATAAACAAAAATTTTTACAGAATCCGCTTTAACAGGAGAAGTTGAAGTTGGAATGTATTTTACAATTGAGGGAGGAATGAGGTCTCTAAAAAAATTGACAAGGAGTGCATCTTCAAGCAGAACCTCTTTCAAAAGATTACCTGATATGTCAGAACATACATTTCCTGTTGAAACAGTAAGATAAAATTTATCAACCCCCCAGGATACAAGTTCAAAGTGTTTTTCTTCTGGAAAATAAAGGATATATGTTTTTGGAGATGTTGTTGATATGTTTTGGATAAAATCAAGTTCCATTTTATATGGTGTCGTTGAAACTTTTTCTTTATAAAGAACAATTCCTTTTACAGTTTCTGTAGTAAATGAGGTGCTTAAAATCTTTTCATTAAAGTCCAAAATCAATCTTGGCCCACCTTCAGAAACATAACTTGCTCCTGTAATGTATGGCCTGATTCTATCTTTGCTCCAGTGAGATACAAAAACTGTTGTCTCCTTTATAACATTGTAAAACAAATCCTTTACACTTCCTGATGAAATGTATAGATACAATCCCTTCCCTTCTCTATCCCAGGTTGCAATCTTTTCCCATTTATTCTTACTTAAATAAATCTTTACAACTGTTGTATCACTCATTAAACTATAAATCTCATCTTTCTCAATTGTGATTGACTCTGAAAAATCTCCTTTTAAAGGTTGAATACAAAAACCTGAAATTGATAAAGTTTCGGTTGAAAAAAACTCTGAAAACTCCATTTGAAGAATAGCGCTTTCTCCAGAAGTATAATCACTATAAGAACCATGTGAATAACTCCACCAAACAAGATAAGGATTTTTTGTATCTATTTCCTCTGGTCCATACACAGGAGGTGCTGAATCAGAAACATTAAAGACATCTTTAACGTCAATTTTTATATAAAAACTTCCTTCAAAAGATAGTAAATCCTCTTTTGCTAACCAGTAAATAACACATCTTACAGTTCCTGAACTTGTAAGAACAGGATTTATTGAACTTCCAATCTGATATTCACTTGAGTTTGAAATTGATGGTGGATTAACAGGATAAAAGGAAGCACCTGTTGAAACATAGAATTCAAAATCAGTTGTTGAAATTTCTATATTATAAAATGGGCCATTACTTGATACAGTTGAAAATGATACTTTTATAAATGTATCAAGTTTATCAGGACTTATAACATCAAATTCAATCTTGACTCTTCCTGTTCCATCTTTATAAGTTTTAACCTCATTTATTATTGAATCAGGACCAGAACCTGTTAATTGACTTACCTCATTTGACTCTGAAACATTCTCATAATCATCAACAGCAAAAACTTTGAAATAATACAATTTCCCAGCATCAAGAGGTTTTTCATCACTTCCAACCCATCCACTTTCAACACTTTCTCCACTTGGCATAACTTCTCCCCAGAAATTGAAAGTGCTTGTATCCCTTAAAATTCCTGAAAATGTTGAATACCATAATTCATATTTAAAATTTGAAATATCAGTTGCCGCATTCCATTCAAGTTGGACTTTTGATGAGTAGGCTTTTGAAACTTTTAAATTCCCAAGACCCTGTGGAGATTTATTATCAACAACAATATTTCCCGGAGAAAAACTAACAGTATCCTTTCCATCACTTATTTCAAAAAGCAGAGTAACCTGCCCTTCAAAATTATCAAGATCAGCTTTTGAATCCCAGACAAAATTATTGAAATATCCAGTAGAAGAGAATTTTAAAGGAGAGGTGAAAAATTCATCATCTGTTTTTGGCGTTAAATCAAACCATTCTGTTGTTCCAGAAAGTTTATATTTAAAAAGAACATAACTCCATGAGTCATTGTCAACATCATAACCTTTATATCCAACATCAATAAGCCCTGTTCCATCTTTCCTTTGAGAAAAATTTAATGTTTGCAATGAAGGAATATCATTTGTCTTTGCTTCTGTTACAGAGGAGTAGTTTGAGTTTGCATACTCATCATAGGCATAAAGGATAAAATAGTATGTTGTGTTCTCATTCAATCCACTTATTGTAATACTTGATGCTCCTCCAAAATCATAATAAGCAAGATTTAGATCTGTATTTTTATCAACATAACCAATATAATCAAACTCTCCAACAGGCTCTTTGTTATTATAGTAAATTACATATCCATAAAAATGTGAATCAGTGCTTTGAGTTGTAAAATTTAAAGTTATTGAATTAGCTGTTGTTTCTCCGCTGAATAAAAGATTACCAGGTTTTGTCGGCATTTCATTGTCAACTGTAAAATTTTCACTTATTTCATAAGGTCCTGTTGTATAACCATCAAATGCCTTAAATCTTATTTTTATATTTGAACTTGATGTTGATCTTATAACAGAATCATTATCAATATCAGTTGTATTCCAGTAAAAATTGTGAATTTCCCCAGAAAAGTCAATATCAGATGAAAAATCTGATTTGAAATACTCTAAGGCAGTTGAATCATCACTTAAGTTATACCATGTGTTTCCTCCATCATATGAATAGGCAAAAGAGGTTAAAGTGCAGGTATTTTTTTCATAATCCCTTATTCTGAAACTTATTTTTACCTTTCCCCTTAAAGAAGGATATTTCGGATCATTTTTTACCTCTTCATAGTTATACTGATGACAGGTTGTTGAAATTAGAACATCAGCATTATCCCAACCAGCATGTGGTTCTTCATTTACAATTAAAATATTTGACCAGGGACTCAATCCTTTTTGTAAATCAATTGTTTGAACTTGAAAAAAGTATGTTTTCCTTTCAATATTTAAAACAACTGAAGTTGAATAGTGCATATTCCCTATAAAAAGAGAGGATTCACTCTGAACCTGTGAAATTTTACCGGATATTATATTATCATTTACATCATTTCCTTCTTTTGAGGTTCCTAATTTTAAATTGTAGGTAAGCTGTGATTGGGGAGTTTCTGAATCATTTCCATTTCCCCATCTTAAAGTAAGTTTATTATTCTGAGAATTCCAGGAATAAGAAAGATTTGAAGGAGGTTGAGGTAAAAAATTCTGTTTTCCATCTTCTGCAAGTGTTGAATAATAAATTCTAATCTCCTCATCCTCTCCACTTGCAATAAAATCAAGGTCCCCATCACTATCAAAGTCAAAAACTGCCAATGCTTTTGCCTGAATATTATATTCATCAAGAAAAGTAAAATTTCCATTTCCATCATTAAGATATAATTCTACTTTTATTCTTCCTCCTCCTGAATTGCAGAGAAGTATATCACCATCACCATCATGGTCAAAGTCAGCAAAAACAAGATTTTCAACTTGAGGATACTGGTCTGGATCTCCAAGTTCAGTTCTTTTGCCAAATGAAAGTGAAGGAGAAAATGGACTTTCTCCAAAATTTCCTTCTCCATCATTCAAGAAAATTCTATTTGCTGTGTTATTTCCTCCTGTTGGAAACTTAACTCCAGAAATAATGTCAAGGTCTCCATCACTATCAACATCAGCAAGTAAAACTGTGTGGTAATAATCATTTACTGAATACCCTATTTGACTGAAATTTCCAGCTCCATTATTTTCATAAACTCTTATTGGATAAAGTGGATTCCTGAAACTGTCATCATATCCATAATTTGCTGTAACAATATCAATATCACCATCATTATCAATATCACCAAGAGCAACACTCATTGTTGGTTCATTTTCACTTGAAAAAGTGCTTGCAGATGAAAATGTTCCGTCTCCGTTTCCAAAATAATAGAGATTATATCCACCCTCTATTCCACATACAATATCCATCTTACCATCCAGATTCAAATCTCCTATTGCAGATGAAACTGCTTTCTGTTTTGAAAAATTGTTATAAAGAATTGAAAAACTTCCATCTCCCTTTCCTTTTAAAGCAAGTTGATTTTTTGTTAGTGGACCTTCTGTAATACCTGTAAATATATCAAGATTACCATCAAGATTAAAATCAGAAACAGAAAGTGAATAGACATAAATTGAATCATATGTTGAGAATGTAAGTGTAAAATTTCCTCCTCCATCATTAAGATATGAGTGCAAATCAATCTTATCTCCCCATGATCCCTCAACAAGATCAAAATCTCCATCATTATCAAAATCGCCAAAACCAAAAACCTGTGTCTGTGTAAGACCTGTAAATGTGCTTTTCAAAAGAAAGAAATTCATTCTAAAACTTGCAATACTTGACCATGGAGATGTATCATTATTTATATCCCAGACCCTCACCTTCCAGTAATAGGTTGTATTTCCACTTAATGGGATTCCTGAATAAACACAACCCGTTACAGTTGAAGTAACCTTTCCAGAATTCCACATCTCTCCTATATCAAGATTTAAGTTATTCTTAGAAGTTGAAACAAGAACCTGATAAAAACTTTGAGTTGAAGCAGACCAGGAGAAATCAGGTGTTGGATCTTCAACATAAAGAGGATTTATTAAATTTTCAGTTCTAAGATCTGTTGGTGCTGAGGGTTGAGAATAAAT
>QMOP01000105.1 GCA_003650255.1 Caldisericota bacterium | reverse complement strand
GATTTCAACATTGACAGGAGATGCTTTCCATATATCTTCTGCGTATTCTTTTATTGCCCTATCACTTGAAAAATAACCTGTATTTGAAACACATTTTATTGCTTTCTTAAACCATATCTTTTTATCCTTATAGTCATTAATAGCTTTAATTCTTACTCTATCATAATCAAGAAGGTCAGCAAATACAAAATATTTGTCAGGTGGATTCCCTTCTAAACCAAACATAAGTGATTCATAAATGGGTCTGAAAAGATCTCTGTTCTTTATCATCTCCACAATTTCCTTTATTTCAGGATACTTATTATAGTAATCCCATGGATTGTATTCTCCTGATATAATAAGGTTTTCAATATCTTCAGGTTTTAATCCAAATGTATAAACATTCTCCTTACCAACTCTTTCCATTATTTCAATATTTGCTCCATCAATTGTTGCAACCATTAATGAACCATTTAAAGTGAATTTCATATTTCCTGTTCCTGATGCTTCTGTTCCTGCTGTTGAAATCTGCTGGTTTAAATCAGAAGCAGGTATAATTTTTTCTGCTACAGAAACACCATAGTTTGGAATAAAAACGACTTTTATTAAATCATTTACACTTTTATCATTATTTACAATATCAGCAACTGTATTGATGAATTTTATAATGAGTTTTGCCATAAAATATCCAGGTGCTGCTTTTCCTCCAAAAATAAATGTGACAGGATTTATTTCAAAATTTTTGTCATTTTTGATTTTATTATAAAGAAGAAGTATGTGGATAGCATTAAGGAGCTGCCTCTTATATTCATGAATTCTCTTTATATGAGCGTCAAAAACAGAGTCAGGGTTTACTGTAATTCCACATTTCTCCTTAATAAACTTTGATAGTTTCAATTTATTTTCCTTCCTTATCTCTCCAAATCTCATGATTGTTCCTTCATCCTCTGAAAACTTTTCAAACTCCTTAATTTTATCAAGATTAGTTACCCACTCATCTCCGATTCTTTCTGTAATAAGACGTGCAAGTTCAGGATTTGATAAAAGGAGCCATCTTCTTGGAGTTATTCCATTTGTTTTATTGTTGAATTTTTCTGGATACAATTCATAAAAATATGGAAAAACTTTATTTTTTACAATTTCAGTATGAAGTTTTGATACTCCATTTACTGAATGTGAGCCAACAATACATAAGTTTGCCATTCTTACCTGTTTGTCAAGGTCATCTATAAGGGAGAGAGTCTTTAATTTATACTCATCACCCCTGAATTTTGTTCTTGCATAATTTAGAAATCTTCTGTTTATTTCATAAATTATCTGAATGTGTCTCGGAAGAATTTTATTAAATAGTTCTATTGGCCATTTTTCAAGTGCTTCAGGAAGAATTGTATGATTTGTGAAAGCAAAAACTTTTGTTGTTATATCCCACGCTTTTTCCCATTCAAGGTCATACTCATCAACAAGTAATCTCATAAGTTCAGGAATTGCAAGTGCAGGATGTGTATCATTTAATTGGATTGCAACCTTTTCAGGAAACTTATCAAAATGGTCATATGTTTTTCTATATCTTCTTATAATATCCTTTAATGTTGCTGAAACAAAAAAGTATTCCTGCTTAAAGCGAAGTTCCTTCCCCTCATAAACATTGTCACTTGGATAAAGAACTCTTGAGATATTTTCTGTTATGTTTTTATCCTCAACTGCCCTTACATAATCCCCCTGATTAAAAATTTGAAGGTCAAACTCATTTGATGACTTTGCACTCCATAATCTTAAAGTGTTTACAGTGTTGTTTTTATAACCAATAATTGGAATATCATGTGGAACTGCAAGAACCTTTTTTGTGTCAATCCATTTAAATCTTTGCTTTCCAAACTCATCCTTCTCAACAACAACCCTTCCATAAAAACTAACTTCCTGAAGATACTCAGGTCTTTCAATTTCCCAGGGATATGTGTATTTTAACCACTCTTCAGGTTCCTCAACCTGCCATCCATCTTTTATAACCTGATTGAATATTCCAAATTCATATCTTAAACCATAGCCATATCCTGGAATTTCAAGTGTTGCCATTGAATCAAGAAAACAGGCAGCAAGTCTTCCAAGTCCTCCATTACCAAGACCAGCATCACATTCCTGTTCGATAAGTTTTTCAAAATCAAAACCAAGTTTCTTTACAACGTATTTCACCTCATCAAGTATTCCTAAATTAATAATATTATTCAAAATAAGTTTTCCAAGTAAAAACTCAAGTGAAAGGTAGTATACCCTTTTTGCATCAACATTATAATATGTTTGCTGTGTTTTACTCCATCTTTCAACAATCCTATCCCTTATTGTATAAGCAAGAGCAAGGTATCTGTCAAAGTCAGTCGCAGAGTAATCATCCTTTGCTCTTGTATAGTGAATATGATTTAAAATTGAAAGTCCAAGTCCCTCAACATCAAGCCTTTTTCTGTATGTTTTCCATAGATCATTCTCACTGCAATTTCTATTCATAATTCCTCCTCTAAAAACTAAATTTTAACAAAATAGAATTTTAAAAATCAAGAGTAAATAGGAAATATTATTTTAAAAGTGGAACCTTTTCCATATTTTGACTCAACCTCAATTCTCCCACCCATAAGTTCTGTAAGTTTTTTTGAAATACTTAAACCAAGCCCTGTCCCTCCGAATTCTCTTGCTGTTGAACCATCAACCTGTCTGAACTCATCAAAAATATGTTTTAAATCCTCCTCTTTTATCCCAATTCCAGTATCCTTCACAGCAACCTCAAATTCTCCATCTCTTTTTTTAAGAGATATTTCAACATAACCTTCTTTTGTAAATTTTATGGCATTTGAAACCAAATTCAAAATAATCTGTCTAAATTTCCTTGGGTCAAGATTTGCTTCAATTTCATCAAAAAGATTTACTCTCAATTCAAGCCCTTTTTCCTGTACAAGTCCCTCAACACTTGACTTTATTTCTTCTATTAAAGAGTTCACCTTAAAACGTTCTGGAAAAAGTTCCATTCTTCCTGCTTCAATTTTACTTAAATCAAGTATGTCATTTATAAGATTAAGAAGATGTTCTGCGTTAATCTTTACTCTTTCAAGTTTCTCATATTGCTTATTATTCACTTTTCCATAAATTCCACTCATTATTAAATCAGTAAAACCTATTATTGCATTAAGTGGAGTCCTTAATTCATGGCTCATATTTGCAAGAAACTGAGATTTCAATTTGTCTGCCTCCTCTAATTTTCTGTTCTTTTCTTCTATTTCCTGATATGCCTCCTGAAGATTTCTTGTTGCCATTTTAACCCTTTCATCAAGAAGGTCATATGATTTTTTAAGTTCTTCTGCCATTTTGTTAAACGCATCTGCAAGTTTTTCAAGTTCATCTCCTGTCTTTAATTTAATTCTATAGGACAGATTTCCTGAACCAAGTATTCTTGCGCCTTTCATCAATTCATAAATTGGTTCTGTTATTTTTTTACTGAAATGAATTGAAAGTATTATTGCAATTGCAATTCCTAATATAAGAAAGAAAAATGTTAATCTTTTCAATGCCAAGACAGGAGAAAAAATATCAGTATATTTTGAGATTAAAACAATATTCCAGTTAAAAACTGGAATTGTTCCTGATGTTATAAAGATATTTTCCCTTTCTTTTTCAATGAATCCCTCTCCTGATGGAATTTTGTATTCAAACTCTCCTTTTCCACCAACAATGTAATTTCCTTTCCAGTCAAGTAGAGCAAATTTTGATTTTTTTGAAGGTCTTATTTTAAGAAGTAATTCTGAAAGGTTCTTTAAGTTTATCCCAGCAACAAGAACTGCCTTTCTCATCGGAACAAGAATTAAAACCTCATTTCTCCCTCTATAATTCATAACTTTAGAAATTCTTAATCTTGGAAATTTAAAACTCTTCAATACAAAATTTCTGAACTCCTTATCCTTAATAATTCCTTCATAAGTGTATGGCCATACAGAGAGAAATTTTAATTCTTTTCCTTTCTTCTTTATGCACGAAACAAAACTGAAAGTTTTATATTTTCTATAAACTCTTCTTAATGACCTCCTTACATAAACCTTATTTTCCTTTTCAACATTTTCTCTAAAACTCTTTGCACTTGAAAGTGCAAGAAGACTTCTCTGACAAGAAAGAATATAGTGTTCTACGATTTTAGAAGCACTTTTGATTAAGGATAATCTGTGTTCTTTAATTTGAGAGGAAATTTTTCCTTTAATAAGTGAACTTGAGAATATTGAAAGTAGAAAAAGAGAAGCTACAAGAAGGAAGAGAATCAGTATCTTTATTCTCAAGGGAAGTTTCATGGAAGAAACTTTTTGATTTTTGGTAAAAGCCTTTCCCAGTTTATTGGTTTTAAGACATAGTCATCCCCACCACTTTTAAATCCCTTATCAACATCTGAAAGTGATTCCTTTGCAGTAAGAAAAATTATCGGAATATCCTTTGTCTCCTCCCTCTCTTTTAAGAATTTACAAACTGTAAAACCATCTATCTCTGGCATCATAACATCAAGAAGAATTAAATCAGGCTTTCTCTCTCTTATTATCTCAAGAGCATTAAAGCCATCACTTGCAGTAATTACGTCATATCCACAAGCCTTCAATCTTGCTTCAAGAATTTCCCTCGTATCTCTGTCATCATCAACAACAAGAATTCTACTTTTCTTCATTTATCCACCTCTTCACCTTTTCAACTATTTCATATGGTTTACAGGGTTTTGAAATATAATCATTACATCCTGCCTCTATTGCCTTTTCCTTATCTCCCTGCATTGCGTGTGCTGTAAGTGCTATGACAGGTAAATCCTTTATCCTTTCATCCTCCCTTATCATCTTTATCAAATCCCATCCACTTATCTTTGGTAAAGAAAGGTCAAGAAGAACAAGATCATAATTTCCTTTTTTCAATCTTTTTAATGCCTCTTCTCCATCGCAAGCGCTTATAACCTTATAACTATTTTTTCTTAGTACTGTTTCTACAATCTCCCTATTATCAGGATTATCCTCGATAAGTAAAACTGTTTTTTTCATACTATATTTTACAAAATTCTACTTTAAAAATTCAAGAAGAAAATCCCTAACTTCATGTGGATTTTTAAGCGTATATTTTGCATATGTCGGACCCTCTCCCACCTTTATTGAAACTGCATCATCTGGAAGATTTTTGAAAATATCCTCATCTGTTGTATCATCTCCTATTGAAATAATCATATCCCACTTTTTTCTTTCTATCCATTTCAAAGCTGCCCTTCCTTTATTTATTGCTATATTTCTTATCTCAACAACCTTGTTTCCTTTTAAAATCTGCAACTCAAGATTTGCAATCAAGTTTGATAAAGATGCTATTAACTCTCCTGCTCTTTCTACTCCAAACTCCTGTG
>QMOP01000104.1 GCA_003650255.1 Caldisericota bacterium | reverse complement strand
TCATTTGGTGTTGCTGAATCAACATTTGTTCTTGTTACAAGGTTTGCATCAGGTGTTTTTGTTGCTGGATTTACCGCACCTTTATAAGCATCTGTTGCAACAAAAACATAGTAATATGTTACACCTGTTGTAAGACCTGTATCAGTATAGGAAGTTACAGAGCCAGCAGTTGAGAGAATAAGTTGATATGTTAAGTTTAAACCACTTGAACGGTAGATATAATATTTTCCGCCCACAATTACATCAACTGCTGGAAAACCACTTCCCCAGGAGCCAACTGGTGTCCATGATAATTCAATTGATGTTTTTCCTGCTGGAAGTGCACTGGCTGTAATCTGTGGAGTTGAAGCGAAATTGCAGTATACCCAGAGCTGATTCACATCATATGGAATTTCAAGTATTCTTCTTGCATCACCGTTTAAAGATGAATAGTATCCAGCATTTGGAAGAAGTGTTCCTGAAACATTTGTTGAATCAGTGCATACAACAAATCCAGCATCAGAGCCATAATTTGGAACTGGTTCTGCATAGGTTGTTCCAGGAGTAAGTCCTGAAGGAGCCCATGTTGATGGAGTTACTACGAAAAAGAGAAAATTGTAGGTTGCTCCAGGAACCATTCCATAATCAGTTGAGATTTTGATGTAATAGGTTCCATCTCCAACTGGTTGCATCTCTGCCATCTGGACAATATTTCCCCTGTCAGTCCAGACACTTACACTTGTTCCTTGCTGAATTGAGATTTTCTTAATAACACCATTTCCTCCCCATGCTGAGGATGCGCCACTTCCACCAAATTTTGCAAAAAGTAAACCAGAGAAAAGAACTGCAGCAAGAATCAAGCCAACTCGCTTCATCTTTTCACCTCCTTTCTCCATTTTTTCTCTTCACCTTTTTCCTTTTTTATGTATATAAAGGTCTGTTTTGCTGGAATAAGAGAATTTTTCCAGACAATATAGGTTTTAATTCTTCCACCTTCTCCAATCTTCTTTTTTACTTTAAAATAAACATTTATTGACTGCCTTGGATAATCACTTGCAGTTGAAGAGTAAACAGAGTACTGGTTTGGAACTTCTACATTTCCCCATTTTCCTTTATAGCAGTCAGAAGAAAAGATTATATAATAGTAGGTATTTCCTTCTTTAAGCCCTGAATCTATATATGAAAATGTATCTCCAGGAAGAACTGCTATTTTTACAAATCCTTCAACTGGTGAATATGTTGAGCGAAGAAGATGATATGAGCCAGTGGAGATCACATCTGCTGCTTTAAACTCCTCTCCTGATGTTCCCCAGAAACCATAAGGAGCATTCCAGTAAAGTGCAATTTTATCCTTTCCAAGGGGATACGCAGCAAAATCAGATGGTGCTGTTGGAGTTGAGGAGAAGTTATTGTAAACATAAATTGTTGTATTTGGAGTAAGATTTTCTGGAATGTATATTATTCTTCTTGCGTCATAATTTCCTGCATATGAATAAAAAGCATTCTCAACTGGATTGTAAGTTGTTGAGGATAGAGAAACAGGAATTTTACTGTTATCCGATGGAACTGTATCATAGTATCTTTGATTCTCTTTAATTGCTCCTGAAGGATTGCTTCCTCCTTCAACAAATAGAATATAGTTATAGGTACAGCCCGGAAGAAGAGGATGGATCATTTTTGATGAATATTTTGCAACATTTCCTCTATCAACCCAACAAGCAATATCAAGTCCAGATTGAATTGAGATATATTTTGGAAGATTGTCCCATTCAGGGATGCCTGCTTCTACAATAAACTTTACATATACAGGTTCTTTTGGAAGTGAGAAGGATGTTACAGCATTTTTACTTTCAAGTTCTATATCTCCACCATCCACACTTCTTACAGTTACAAAATAGGTTGTATTATTCTGAAGATTTTCTATGTAAAATTCAGTTTCAGTTGTAAATCCTGCATAAAAATTGAAATTATTTGCATCTGTTGAGTAATAAATGTTATAACCTTTTAGGTCTTCTGCTTCAGTATTTGCACTCCATGTAAGCCAGACTTTATTTGGCATTGGATAAGATTTTAAATTCTCCACCATATCAGGTTCCTCTTCCCAGTCATCAAGTTGATTTATATCCTGGAATGATATTTCAATTTCTCTGTATCTTGAAGGGGTATCAAAGTCAGATTCAACAGTAGAGTCAGCTTTATATTTGTAATAGATTTTACTGTCAGCAGGAATACTTAAGCTTAATTCATATGTGTAGTCAGAGGAAAGAGAAAGTTTAATTCCTGAACTTGAAAGAGGATAAGGCGAACCTATTATATAGACATTGTTTACACTTCTTCCTATATCAACTGAGAAGTTTACATTTACAAGATAAACTGATAAAGCAGATGATGCAGAACTTTCATTTCCTGAAAAGTCAACACTTGTTATTTTGTAATAATAGGTTGTATGAAGGTTTACTGTTAAGTCAATATAATATGGAGAATCAGAGTTTGAGATTAAGGAGGAGTTAAGTTTATTTGAATTTGATGGAGTAAAGTTTGAATATGTTGCTCTGTAAATGTTATAGCCAGCAGTATCTGCTTCTGTTGTTTTATTCCATGTAATTTTACATCCTGTTCCATTATATCCATAACTCTCAAGACCTGTGGGTGCTTGTGGTGGAGTTATATCTTTTGGTGAAGGATAGCCACTTACAACAGAGGAGTATGTGCTGTAATTGTTTATTTCATCAAATGCTTTCATCCTGTAATAATATGTATTTCCATTTTTTAAACCAGTATCAGTATAACTTACAATATCTTTTCCAACATAGGCAATTACCTGAAATCCAGAACTTGAAGAGTAAGTTGACCTTTCTATCATATAACCTTTTAAGTCCGGTTCAATATTCTTTTTCCAACCAAGATAAAGTGTTCCGGAGGAACTTGCAACTGTCAGATCCTCAGGTGCTTTTGGTTCAACATCACCTTCAACATTGAATTTGTTTACAATAAGTTGATTCCATCCATATTCTGTTTCAAATTCCCTGTTATTTTCATCTGGAGGATCTCCAAAATCATTTTCCCAGATTTCATTTCCAGCAGAATCAATTATTAGGTATTTATACTGGACAATCATTCCCGGAGGATGTTCAACTGTTATCTCATATGAACCATCCCCATTGTCTGTCATATCAATTGGGTTCCATGTGTCCTCTGCATAACCAAGTGCTGCTGAATTACCTGCAATCTGGACTTTTGTTATATTATTTGGCCAGTATCCAGAATCCCTTACATCAACCCAGAACCTTGTTCTTATTTTGTGAGGAACAGCACTTATAACCTCACTCCACGAACTTCTATTTCCATTTCTATCCTGTGCACAAATTCTGAAATAATAAGTTACTCCATTTGTAAGACCAGTATCATAATATTTATTATTCGGGTCATATCCATTAAAGTAAAATGTGTTTCCAAGACATTCTGCTGCCCAGTTCCAAGGACCTGATGGAGAAAGTGAGTACTCCAAAATATAACTTTCAAAATCATCCTCCTGATTTTCATTCCACCATAATTCAACTGCTTCATCCTTTCCTCTTGCAGAAAATCCCTGAGGAACATCTGGTGGAGTTGTGTCATCAACAAGTGTTAAATCTATACCATTGTTTCCAGGATTAACTGTTACAGACATTCCTTCGTACTTTTTTCCAGGAGCCCACCATCTTATGTATCTTGTTCCTGCAATTACCCTTTCTATTTTGTAATATCCATTTTCATCTGTTTCCACTGTCCATGGAGAGCAGGAAGTTCCATCAGGAGCATCAATTGATACGATTGCTTTTGTTCCTGGATTAAGACCAGATACAATTCCTGTTACTGTTGCAAGGTCATATCCTCCTCTCACAAGAATTCTTCCATAATGGCGTGGAATTTTTAGAGCAACAATATTGCCACTTGAATCAGAAGTAAATTCATCGTCTGTTAGCCAGTCCTTAAATGTCGTGTCTGAGTCTCCTACATAAACATTTCCTGTAACATCAGTTTCTCCTGGGTTCACAACAACAACAATTTTCTGTGAGTAGTCATCATTAAATCTCCAGTATTTAAGACATCCTGCTGGTTCTTCAGTAAACTGTTCCCTTCGGTCTTTACCTGTTCTTAAAGCAGGAAATATTGCTCTTGCAGATACTATTCTTCTTACAGCATTTCTCAGAGTCTCCCATCCTGATGGACATCCATCTCCATCCCATGGCATTGCTCTTGTGTTTCCAAATAGAGATGTTTCCTCTGTGTACTCCCAGCCAGGATATGTGTAATTCTTTTTTCCCCACATACTCATTTCATTTCCATACATTAAATGTGGAACCATTGTGAATGTGAAGATATGAAGAATAAGGGCTTGAAGTCTCCAAGGAGAGATTGATTGGTCATCACCAAGATGGTGGTATACTCTATCCTCGTCGTGGTTATTTTCAAATTTCTGCATAACAGGTTTATCTCCATATGAATTTTCACAGTTTGTTACATCAGTAATGTAATCTGAAGCGGATTTATTTCCATTTGCCCAGTCATTCTGTGCATATTTTATTGGAAAATCCTGCATTCCATGTAACTGGTCTCCATAGTAAACAAAACTACCAACAACCTCAGCAGAATCCGGAACCTCTCCAAATGTCCAGAAATCAGGTTTGTATCTGTCAAGTTTTCTTCTCCAGTGTTTAAAGAATAGATGTGAAAGAGAAACATCATCAGGATAGAATTTTGGATTATCAACTCTGAATGCATCAACTCCAAGTCCTATCCAGAACCTTGTTAAATTGATCATCACCTCTATTGCATCAGCCATTCTCTGACACACCCTTCCATCAACAGCACCGAATCTTTCTCCATAAAATATTTCAGGATGTCTTTCATGTGTTCTTCCTTTATAAATCTGTCCTGGAACCCAGTCAATAGCAACTTTTATATTGTGTCTTTTTGCAACTTTTAAGAATTCAATAAAATCCTCAAAATCACCATATGAGTCCTGAATTCTGTAAATGTCTGAATGGTTGTATCCCCATGTTCCACCACCAAAATAGTCAATTGGCATTGTGTATATCATGTTAAATCCAAGCCAGTTGAAATATGTTATTGTTGCAATGAGACCATCAAAATCACCTCCTGTCATATTTGGGTCAGATGGCTGATTGTTTGGATTACCATCATAGAATCTGTCAACATTTAGATAATAAACACTTAAATCATAAGGCCAGGAATAGGTATAACCTCCCTGTGGTTCATCAAGAGGAGGAATATAGGAGATTGAATTTGATTGGATTTTTGAAACCTTACCATCTTCATTAAATGATACTGTTAAATAATAGTCAATAACCTGGTCCTGAACCTCCTCCCAGGTTCCTGTTGAGGTTATTAGGTCAACTATGTTTGAATTGTCTGCAGCATACTGTGCCAC
>QMOP01000103.1 GCA_003650255.1 Caldisericota bacterium | reverse complement strand
GTAGAGCGAGCCACATACGCGAGCGTCCCCTGAGGGGAAAACCGCTTTACTTTATTAGTGCACTTTTTGTCAATGAACCTAAAAGAACTTGAAAATGTTTGCGGGAATTGATATTGGAGGAACAAATATACATTATGTAATTGAAAAGGGAAATAAAATTATTACTAAGGGAATTTATCCAACAGGAAATCTTGATGAGGTAATTTCATTTATAGGAAAAATTATTAAAAAGTATTCTCTTAAAAAAATTGGTATAGGAGTTGCAGGAGATGTTAATTGTGAAAAGGGTATACTTAGATTTGCTCCAAATCTTTCCTGGCAGAATGTAAATTTAAAAGAGATTTTTAAGAAAAATTTTGGAGTTGACGCTGTTGTTGACAATGATGCAAACTGTGCAGCACTCTGGGTTCACAGGAAGTTAAAAAGGAAATATAAAAATCTTGTTCTTCTTACTCTTGGAACAGGAGTAGGAGGAGGTTTAATTATTGATGGAAAACCATACCATTCTCAATATGGAAGTGCAGCAGAACTCGGACATATAGTTGTTAAGGAGAATGGAAGAAGATGTAATTGTGGTGGAAGGGGATGTCTTGAAGCATATGTTGGAGCATATTATATAAGAAAAAGAATAAAAAAATTTGGCTGGGATTTAAAGGATTTAACTGAAAATGCTAAAAAAGGAGATAGGTTTTCAATTTCAATTTATAAAGAGATTGGTTACTGGCTTGGTATAGCAAGTGTAACTTTAATAAATATTTTTGCTCCTGATGTTATATGTTTTACAGGTGGAGTTAGTGGTGGATGGAGATTTTTTATAAAGGAATTAAAAAGAGTTGTAAGAGAAAGAGCATTTCCGTATTATTCAGAAAAGGTTAAATTTTTAAGGGTTAGTTTATCAATGTATAGTGGTAGTATTGGTGCGCTTTACTTACTCAAAGAGTGAGAAAAATTCTTCCAATTTTTCTTATAGGTTCAATACTTTTTTCTTCTGAGATAAAGTTTAAAGCAGATTATCTTAGGTTTGAAAGAAAAAAGGATACTCTTAATGCAAAAGGAAATGTAAAGGTTGAATGGGAAGGGAAATTTATAGAAGCAGATGAACTTTTTGTTGATAGAGAAAAGAATGAGTTTGAAGTAAGAGGAAATGTTTTTTATAAAGAAGGAGTTTTAAAGATATGGGCTGACAGAATTTTATTTAACAGAGATGGGGAAGGAAGAATTTTTAATGCTAAAGTTTCTTACGATAAGTATTTTCTGAAAGCAGAAGAGATTGAAAGAGTAAGTAAGGAAGAGTTTATATTAGAAAAAGCATATATCACAACCTGCGATTATCCTCATCCACATTATAGATTGACTTCAAAAAGGATATTCTTTTATCCAGAGGTAAAGATTGTTGCTTATAATATGATTTTTAAGGTTGGAAAAATTCCATTATTTTATTTTCCATACTGGTGGCAATCTTTGAAAAAAAGAAAATGGGGATTTAGAATTGATATAGGAAAATCAAGAAATCAGGGCTATTTTTTTAGAAGTGTTATTTACTATAAAATTACAAAAAATTTGAAAACTTCTCTTTTACTTGATTATTTTTCTGAAATTGCTTCTGGCGGAGGAATTGAAGTTGATTATAAAAGCAAGAATTTAAAAACAAACTTCTGGTTTTATAATATAAAAAATAATAGAAAGATGACTTTTTTTCTCTGGCAAAAAATAAAGAGATTTAATATTCAGAGTAATATTGAGTATTATTCATCGCCAAATTTTAATTTTAATTATTTCTGGGAGGAAAAAATTCTTTATCCTGTAAGGGTGAAATCAAGATTTGGAATTTCAAGAAACACTTCCTCTTCAAACTTTCTCCTTTACTATTACAGGGAGCAGGAATCATTAAATAGCAGTTTCAGAGATGTTGAGGTTGTAAAACCAGGATTTAATTTTTACCTTTTTCCAAGAAAATTTCTTTTCCTTAATTACTCATTAAAATTTGTTGGTTCAAACAGATACCATTATTCCTATGGTGAGTATGAAAAAAATTTATCATCAATTCTAAATATTTACAAAAATTTTTCAATAACAGGATTTCTTTCATTTTATCCCAAATTGAGTTATGAGTACAATTTTTATGATGGTAACTTCAGGTCCTACATTTTTTGGAATCCAAATTTAAGAACCCGTATTTTAAGATATTACAGTTTTGACCTTTATCAGAAATACAAAGAAGAGATTGGAAGAGGAGAAATTTACAATAAAATTGGATTTTCAGGAATTTTAAGATTTTATAAGTTTATGAGTTTAAAAAACTCAATAGAACTTGACATATTGAATGGATTTAAGAATTACAGGGAGAATTTTACTCCACTTTTGACACGTTTTGATTTAAGAAGAGGTAAACTTTATCTCTATTTAAGAAACAAATACAGAATTTATCCATCAAGGAACCTTGAATCAGAACTTTTTTATAAATATGGAATATTTGGAATGGATATATTTTACTATTCTTCCTATCCTGGAAAGTTTGATGTAATAAATACACTTGATTTTAGAATTGGGAAAAAGTGGAAGTTTAATTTAAAGATAAGATATGATATTCTTTACAGGGATTTGAAAACAAGAAACATCTGGTATAAGGAGATATCATTTATAAGAGATCTTCACTGCTGGGATATGAGTTTTAAAATGAAAGAGAGACAGGACAAAAAAGAGTTTTGGATATTTTTCAGGATAAAAGCATTTCCTGATAAACCAATTGGAGTTTATTACAACAGAAAAGATGGAAGATGGTCTTTGAAGAAAAAGTGAAATATTGACTGCAATTTTTATAATTGATATATTAAACCAATATGGAGAAGTACAATTTTAAGGAAATAGAAAAGAAGTGGCAGAGGTTCTGGGAAGAGAATGGGGTATTTAAAGTTATAAAAGATTCTTCAAAAGAAAAATTTTATCTTCTTGAGATGTTCCCATATCCCTCAGGAGAACTTCACATGGGCCATATGAGGAATTACACAATTGGAGACACCCTTGCAAGGTTTCTTCGTATGAAAGGATATAATGTCCTTTATCCAATGGGATATGATGCACTTGGACTTCCTGCTGAGAATGCTGCGATAAAGCATGGAGTAAATCCAAGAGAATGGACATATTCAAATATAGAAAAGATGATGGAACAGCAGAAGAAGATGGGACTTTCTTATGACTGGTCAAGGATTATAAAAACATGTGATCCTGAATACTATAAATGGAATCAATGGTTTTTTTTAAAGTTTTATGAAAGAGGACTTGTATATAAGAAAGAAGCACCAATAAACTGGTGTCCTTCCTGCCAAACTGTTCTTGCAAATGAGCAGGTTCATGGTGGAAGATGCTGGAGATGTGGAAGTGAGGTTGAGATAAGAAGTTTATCACAGTGGTTTATAAAAATAACTGCTTATGCTGAAAGATTATACAATGATATAGAAAAACTTACTGGATGGCCTGAAAGAGTGAAAATAATGCAAAAGAACTGGATAGGTAAGAGTGTTGGAGTTAGAGTAAAGTTCCCTCTCATTGAATTTGATAAGGAAATTGAAATTTTTACAACAAGACCTGATACATTGTGGGGTGCAACATTTTTACTTCTTTCTCCTTTTCATCCATTTATAGATGAGGTTATTGATAAAATACCAAATAGAGGCGAGGTTGAAGATTTTGTAAAAAAAGCAAGGATAAAGGAGAAACTTATTAAAGATATTGAAAAAGAAAAGGAAGGAGTATTTCTTTCAATACATGCTAAAAATCCTTTAACAGGAGAAAAAATACCGGTTTATATTGCAAATTTTGTTCTTATGGAGTATGGAACAGGTGCAATTATGTCTGTTCCAGCACATGACCAGAGGGATTTTGAGTTTGCAAGAAAATACAATCTTCCTATAAAGGTTGTCATAAAACCTTATGATGGAGATTTAAAACTTGAAGAGATGACATCTGCTTATGAAGGGGATGGGATTATGGTAAATTCAGGAGAGTTTTCTGGAAAGGATTCTAAAATTGCAAGGGAGAAAGAGATTCCAGAATATTTAAGGGAAAAAGGAATAGGTTATCCAGAAACACAATACCGTTTAAGGGACTGGCTCATTTCCCGTCAGAGATACTGGGGAACACCAATTCCTATTGTTTACTGTGATAATTGTGGGGTAGTTCCTTTGAAAGAGAAAGATTTGCCTCTTCTTCTTCCAGATGATGTTGAGTTTACTGGAAAAGGAAATCCTCTTGAAACTTCAAAAAAGTTCCTTTACACAAATTGTCCTTCTTGCGGGAAAAAAGCAAAAAGGGAAACAGATACAATGGATACATTTGTTGACTCCTCCTGGTATTTCCTGAGGTATCTTGATAACAAAAATGATAAGGAGCCATTTTCAAAAGAAGAGGCATTTTACTGGATGCCTGTTGATCAGTATATAGGAGGAATTGAGCATGCGACAATGCATTTAATTTATTCAAGGTTCTTTTATAAGGTATTGTATGATATGGGACTTGTTAAGGAGGATGAACCATTTAAAAATCTTTTATGTCAGGGAATGGTTGTTAAGGATGGATTTAAGATGAGTAAAAGTAAAGGGAATGTTGTAAGTGTTGATGAAATTGTTGAGAATTATGGAGCAGATACAGGAAGAGTTTTTATACTTTTTGCATCTCCTCCTGAAAAGGACCTTGAATGGAGTGAAAGAGGAGTTGAAGGATCACATAGATTTTTAAAAAGAATCTGGAATATTTCTCAAGAAAATATTGAGACAGTTCCGGATGAGAAGGTTGAGGAGGATATGAGATATTATTTAAATTACACAGTTAAAAAGGTTACTCTTGATATTGAGAGAGATTTTCAGTTTAATACCGCAATAGCAAGTATTATGGAGTTTTTAAATAGAGTTGAGAGGTTTAAATACAATTTAAGAAGGGATTTTCTTAATAAAATAATAGAGACAATTCTTTTACTTCTTTATCCCTTTGCTCCACATATAACAAGTGAATTATGGAAGATTAGAGGTAAAGGAAACAATATCTGGGAAAACAGATGGCCTGAATATTCTGAGGATGTAATAAAAAAGAGAAAGAAAACAGTTGTTATTCAGATAAATGGAAAGGTGAGAGATAAAATAGAGGTTTCACCAGATATAAGTGAAGAGGATATAAAAAAATTGGTATATGAGAGAGAACAGGTGAAGAAATATATTAAGGATAAGGAGATTTTGAAGGAGATTTATATAAAAGAAAAAATTTTCAGTATTGTAGTGAGGTGATAGTTATGAGGTTAGTTTTTCTTCTATTTTTCCTTTTTTCCTGTGCAACATATACTCAGGTTTCAGTTCTTCCCGATTACATTAAAAACATTTATATTGAGACATTTTCAAACCAGAGACTCTTTTATGGACTTGAACAAAAGAT
>QMOP01000102.1 GCA_003650255.1 Caldisericota bacterium | reverse complement strand
TACTTATATTTCTCTCTTAATATTTTACTAACTTTTACAAGGTTCTTTAATGATGGTATAACCTCTTCCCATTTTCTTGTCTTAAGACCACAGTCAGGGTTTATCCAGAAGTTCTCCTTCTCAAAAATTTCAAGTGCTCTTTCAACAACTCCAAGCATCTTTTCAACTTCAGGTATAACTGGTGAATGAATATCCCATATACCAAGTCCTATCTGTTTTTTGAAATCAACTCTTTTAAAATCATTTAATATTTCTGCTTTACTTCTTGATGCCTCAATTGAAATAACATCAAAGTTAAGTTTATTTATATAGTTTATAATCTCTCCAAACTCAGAATAGCACATGTGAGTATGAATTTGAATCTCAGGGGGGACATTTGCAATTAAATTAAAAGATTTTATTGCCCATTCAAAATATTCATCCCATTTTTTCTTTTTTATAGGTGCCTTTTCTCTAAATGCTGGTTCATCAATCTGAATTATCTTTATTCCATTTGATATGTAATCCCTCACTTCATCTTTGAGTGCTAAAGAAATCTCGTATGCAACCTCATCCATCGGAATATCATTTCTTGTATAACTCCAGGCAATGATTGTAACAGGACCTGTAATCATACCTTTAACTGGCTTTTTTGTTAAACTTTGAGCATATTTTATCTCTTTTATTGTCATGGGTCCTGTCCTCTTCACATCCCCATAAATTATAGGAGGTCTGTAACCCCTTGTCCCATACGAAATAATCCATCCATTCTTTGTCGTAGCAACGCCAGAAAGTTTTTCAGCAAAAAATTCAACCATGTCAGTTCTTTCAAATTCTCCATGAACAAAAACATCAAGTTCAAGTTCTTCTTGTAAATTAACAAGTTTCTCTATCTCTTCTTTTATGAAATTTTCATACTCCTCTTTACTGATTAAACCTGTTCTAAAATCTCTTCTCTTTTTCCTTACCTCCTTTGACTGTGGGAAACTACCAATTGTTGTCGTCGGAAAGAGTGGTAAATTAAAAATACTTTTTTGAATTCTTTTTCTTTCTTCATAATCTACTTTTCTTTCAAAATCATCATCCTTCAATTCCTTTAATTTATTTCTCACCTCTTCATCATATCCAAGTTCCACTTTTTTATACCAGTTCTTTCCATCCTCTTTTCCAAAAAAACTTTCTTTTATCAGTTTCAACTCATACAATCTCTCAAAAGCAAAAGAAAGCATACTTTTTAAATCCTCATCCATATCCTCTTCCAATCCAACTGTAATGGGTAAATGAAAAAGAGGAGAAGCATTTGATATAAAAATATTTTTTGCATACTTTGAAATCTCTTTTAAAAATTCTCTTCTTTCTTCTATATTGCTTCTCCAAACATTCCTTCCATCAACAATCCCTGCAATAAGTACTTTATCATCAGGAAAACCATTCCTTTTAATACTTTCAAAATTCTCCCTATTTGATACAAAATCAAGCCCAATTCCTTTGAATGGTAAATCATATAGTTCTGGTAGAAAATCAACTGAATCATAGTATGTAAAAAGATAAACTTCTCTATCTTTTGGAATTAAATCAGAATAAAACTCCTTAATAAGTTTCACATCTTCCTCTTTCACATCAAACACAAAACCAGGTTCATCAAGATGGATTTTATTAAAATTTTCAAAAATTTCTTTATAAACTACTTTAAGTTTTAAAAGAATATCCTTAAAATCCATTTCATCATATCCTTTTGAAAGTTTTAAAAATGTCCATCCTCCTATGATATAAATAGGCATCTCAGAATCAATATCAGCAAATTTATTCCATGAGAATTTAAACTTAGTTTTTTTATCTATTTCAGGAACAAGATAATGATAATTTGTATTAAACCACTTTTTCATTGGAAGAGCATTTTTCCCTCTTGCAAGTTCAAAATATGTATTGATGCTGTAATCATAAATTCCAAGTATGAAACACATATCAAGCATGCTATCATAAAGGGTAATCTCCTTTTCTGGAAAAATATCAACAAATTCCTTATAAGTTTCCCTTCTTTCCTCATCCAGTTTCTTTATCTCATCAAGCATCTCTTTTTCTGTAATATTTCCTTCCCAGTATCCCTCTATAATCTTTTTAAACTCTCTGTTTTTTCCAAGTCGTGGATAACCATAAGCGTATGTCTTCATTTCTTCCTCCTTCTTATAAAAAGCACTGCCCTTCAAAAGGACGCTCACGTGTGTGGCTCGCTCTGCTCGCTGCGGTAGAATGCAACAAGTCCTCGCTCGCAAAGCCTTTCTCAGGGCAGTACATTTTAAAATTTCACTTCTGGAACTTTCTTTTCACTTTCTTCCTCAATTCTAAAATATGGTCTGGGTCTATTAAGTCCCCTTAATTTTGCAAAAAAACTTCCAAAAACTTCTCTTATGTAAGTATTGAACTCCTTAACTGCTCTATTATATCTTGTTCTTGCAACTGCAATTCTATTCTCAGTTCCTGCTAATTCATCCTGTAATCTTAAAAAATTTTGATTTGCTTTTAAATCAGGATATCTCTCAACAATTGCAAGAAGACGTGCAAGTGCACCCTGAAGTTCCTTTGCTGCTTCAATCTTTGCTTCAATTGAACCACCCTGAGAAATAAGTCCTGTTAATTTTGCCCTTGCATCAGCAACTTTAATAAAAATCTCTTTTTCATGTTTAGCATAGCCCTTAACAGTTTGAACAAGATTTGGAATTAAATCATTTCTTCTTTTAAGTTGTGTTTCAATCTGAGCCCACTCTTCATTTACCTTTTCATCAAGACGAACAACTTTGTTAAGTCCATGAATAAACCATGAACCAATAACGAGAATGAAAAGCAAAACTGCCACTAAAATAATAATCCCTTTTCTCATACTACCTCCTCATATTGTACACCTTCTAATCCATTCTCTAAACAAAATATCCACAATGAAATATTCATCTTTTACTTTATCTATATACCCATCTTTTATAAGTGACTCAAGTGTTTTCTGAATACTTGCTGGATATGGTAACTCATACATCTGGATTGTATCTTTTGACATTAAATTTTTCCCTCCTCTACGAGCTATTACATTTAAAATCTGTCTCTTTGAGGAAATCAATCTACTCCATACCTCTCTAAAATTTTCGTCATACTGTGTTATCAATTGAGTGAAAACAGCTTCAACATCTTTTTCTAAAATTCTCTTTCTTGTTGAAACTGCTAAATCCCATAGTTCATGTGAAAACATCTGAACATAATATGGAATTTCGTCTGCTACCTGTATAATTTTCAGTACTGTCTCATATTTAATTTTTATCCCTGTTTTCTTAAACTTATCATAAATAAACTTTGCGAATTCCCTTTCAGGTATTTTATCTAAATACATTACAGGACCAATTCTATAAAATGGACTATCTAAAGAGTTTACCATATGGGACAGCAGACTCCTTTTAGAACCAGCAAAAATATAACCAACTCTTCTTTGATGCTGTATTGAAGAACATAGCGTCGCCTCAATTCTCCCTCCATTAAGTTTTAAAATTTCCTGAAATTCATCAAAAGCAATTACTACTGGCTTTTTCAAGGATAACTTTTCAGGTAAAGAAAATATTTTTCTATCTATCTCCTCATTTTCAATTTCTCTGGGAGAATAATCAAGTGATAACTTGGGTTTTCCGTATTCATCAATTTTTAGTTCAACCTTTATACCTGGCAATAACTTTTTTATAAATTCATAAACTTTCTTCATCCCGGTAAATTTCTCAATTAGAGTGTTAAAATAAAGATTTAAAAATTTTTTATAGGTTGTAATTCCCTCTATATCAAGAAATATTGTAATAAATCCCTTTTCATTCAATTTCTTCAAAACCACCTTTATAAGTGAGGTCTTTCCCATACGTCTTGAAGATATTAAAAAAACTTTCTGACTATCTAATAAATCATTAAGTAGTTTCTCTATCTCTCTTTTCCTATCACAAAAATCTCTTCCAGTTACTGCTTCACCATAAATAAAAGGGTTCCTCATCATTATACTCCATTATACTTTTTAGCATTATACAAAAAAGTATAATACAAATCAATATAATCACCAGCTCCCACTTGCTCCACCTCCTCCTGAAAGCCCTCCACCAAATCCACCAAACCCACCAAATCCACCACCACCCCTTCCCCAGTACCCACCAAACCCTCCAAAGAAAATAGGAAAGATAAAAAATCTTCCACCAAAGAATAGAAATAATAGCAAAATATAAATGAGAGTTCCAATTGGACTTCCTCGTCTCTCCTCTTTAACCGGGATACTACCAGAAAGAGTAACTCCAAGTTCTTCTGCCATAAGTTGCAAGAGTTTACCAGAAGCAAGTAGTATTCCTCTTGAATAATCTCCTTTCTTAAAATATGGAACAATGTATTCCCTTATTATATCTCCTGCAACTGCATCAGGTATTTTTCCTTCAAAACCATAACCAACCTCAATTCTAACCCTTCTTTCCTTAAGATCAACAAGGAGAAGAACTCCTAAGTCCTCTCCTTTTTTCCCTATTCCCCATTCTTCAAATAACCTCCAAGCATAATCCTCAATACTGAGTCCCTCAAGGGATTTAATAGTTACAACTGCAAGTTGTGCTCCTGTCTTCTTATCAAGTTCAAAAGCATAACTTGTGATAATTCTTTCAACATCTGGAGATATAATATTTGCAAAATCATTCACATATCCAACAGGTTCTGGAAATTTGAAGGCAAAGAAAGTAAACAGAAAGCAGAGAGTAGATAGGAGTAAGCAGGAGTGTAAGGTGTAAGGTATAAAGGAAGGCGGTTTTTCCCGAAGGGGCTTTGCGAGCGAGGACATGGTGCATTCTACACAAGCGATGAGAGCGAGCCACATACGTGAGCGTCCCCTGAGGGGAAAACCGCTTTTCCTTATTTTAAACTTCCATTCTGTCAACAAATTCAGCAAGTTTCTCAACATCCTCATAAAAATCATAAATTAAACTCTTCAATTCCCTTTTTCTTCTCATACCACTTCTAATCTTTAATACTTCTTTAAAAGAATCAAGTTCAAAACCTGTTATCTCTTCCAATTTTTCAATGCATCTAAATTCATCATCAAAAATAGAAACTCCCTTTATCCTTAAAACTCCTTCAATTCCTAAAAGTAAATCATCAAGAGCAAGAAAACATATCTTTAAAACTTTTCTTAAACTTTTTCCTTCTTCAAGAATCACCTGAGTAAGTCTTATAAATACTCCTTTTAACTTCTGTTCACTTTCAACCCTTAAATTTTCAAGTGGAACATTCAAATCTTTAAATATCTCCTCTCCATATAACAACTCATACTTATCTTTGAATCTCAAATATTCAAGTGGATAAACATCCATACTCCTTTCTATGAAATTTTGAGGGAGAAAAACTGGAATAAGTTTCATTTTTTCAATTTTTTTAAAAACTTTTGAATTAAGAAGAAGTTTATCAAGATTCAATTCTTTGAATATAAC
>QMOP01000101.1 GCA_003650255.1 Caldisericota bacterium | reverse complement strand
TTCTCAACCTCTTCAACAATTGAATGTTTACAAGAAGAGGGAATAGCATAATCAATAAATGTTGTAACACCTCCTTTTAAAGCAGAGATACTTCCAGAATAAAAATCATCACAAGTTCTTGAGTTATATGCTTCAAGACCAAAGTGAACATGAGGATCTATTACCGCAGGAAATACAAGTTTTCCTTTTAAATCAATTTCTCTTTTTGCCTTTCCTTTTATATTTTTTTCAATTAAAGATATTCTTTCTCCTTTTATTGCAATATCAGAATAAAAGATTTTATCAGGATTTATGATTTTGCAGTTTCTTAAAATTATATTAAACAATTACTTCTCTCTAATTTCTTTAATTCTATTATTTTCATCAAGTATAACAACCTTTGCCCTATCAGGTTTTTCTCCATATTCAAAACTCATTATTATGAGTTCATCTCCAATTTCCCCCAACCTTGCTGCACCACCATTAAGACCAATGATTCCAGAATTTTCTTTTCCCTCAATAACATATGTCTCAAATCTAACACCAGTATTAACATTTACAACAAGAACAACCTCATTTGGAAATATTCCTGCTTCATCCATTATTTTCCTATCAATTGTAATAGAACCATCATATTTAAGATTCTTCTCCTTCACAACAGCATACTGAATTTTTGCTCTTAAAAATTTCTTCATGATTAATATTTTAAAAAATTTCAACTCAATTTTCAACTACTTAAAATCCTTTCTTCATTAACATCCTCCATATTAATTGATTTACTTCTTGCTCAATTTTTTCTCTGCCCTGAAATTCAAAACCATCTGCAAAATCAATCTGGCTTGTTTCAACATCAACAATGCGAACACTGACTCTATATATTCCAAAAACATTGACAACCTCTCCGAGAACCATTTTTTTGACATTTAAAATGCTTCCCATTTTAACAGCACACTCCACATCTGTGCAACCTGTTGACTGAAATCCCTGTTCTGCAAGTAAAAATTCCATCTTTTCCCTCTCAAGAACTCTAAAACCTGCTTTGACCATATATTCTCTGATGAGGTTTGAAATATAAATCGCTTCCCATACGCCAACTCCTTTTCCTTCAAAACCTATCACAGCAACAGGATACTGAGGAGGCTTTACTGGAAAATCCACCTTTTCATAAGAATCAAATTCCCTTTTAAGATTGAGTTCAAAAGAGAAAACAGGCATTACTCCTGTCTTTCCATAAAGAAATCCAAAATTAACTGCTGTATTTCCCCAGTTTAATGTGATTCCAATTGCTTTTCTTTCCTCATCAATTCCTGCTCTCAAAATAAGTCGTGGTAAAATCCTAACTTCACCTGAAAATATTAAACGTGTTTCAGGAGATACCATAAATCCTATACCAAGATTAAAATCTCTTTCCCTGTAATTCATCACCCAGTAGTACTCCCTCATATAGGAATCTATCAAGTTTCCAATTTTAAATGAAAGATTAAAATTTCCCTCTTTAAGAATTCCCTGTAAATCAAAATTACTTCTTTCCTCTCTCCAGTCAAGCATCCTTTTTGACTCCTTTTTATATGCCAGACCGAAATTAAAATAAGGATAAATCTTTATGCCACATGGGATATATATCAGCAAACTTTTATAATCATAAGCACCTGTGAAATTTCCTTCTTCATCTCTTGATTCTATCTGATTACTACTTAATTGATAAACTCCTGTTCCAATGGTAAACCCTGAAATAGAATAAATGCCTCCAAGAAAATTGTAATCAGTATCCTCATAAACAGGAATGTGTGAAAGGCCAAATTCAAGACCTTTAAAATCCGCAATCCTTGCAGGCTCCAACAATCCTTCAACACTTACTGGTTGAAGAGGATAAAAGAGTTCAAGATATCTTGCACCACTTCCTATATTCCACACAGATACTGAAAATAAGGTTATTACAAAAATAAGAAAAAACATCACCTCACTCCTATTCTTTTACTGACATTGATATCTCCACCTATAATTCTCAGAATATAAACTCCTGATTCAACTTCTCTTCCATTTCTGTCTCTTCCATCCCATTCAACTATATTATCTCCTTCATCAAAAATTTCACTCTTCTTCCATACCTCACATCCGCGAAAGTCCAGAATCTCTATTTTCACTCTATCTGATTGACTAAGTGTAAACTTTATCCTCATTCTTCCACTGTTTAATGAATATGGATTTGGATAAGCAGTTTGAAATCTTCCAGATGGCGCATAATTTGATACTCTGAAATAAAACTCATTTGACCACTCACCCCAGTTATTTGGATATCCTGAATTATCACACACTCTTATCTGCCAGTAATATTCTCCTTCTTCAAGATTTAAATCTTCTGCCTTCCATTCATTTAAACTGCTATAAACTATTCCAGAATCATATCCTTGAGTATAATCCTTATCCTTTTCTCTCAATCTTATCTGAAAAGCATACTGTGAATCTCCTTCAAGGTCATCAATACTGTTCCACTGAAATAAAGGTCTTCCGGGTTTAATCTGTAATTCTTCTTCAGGATAAACATCATAAGGAGGAGATGGGCTTGTATTGTAATCAAGATAAAGTGATGATAGAACAGGAGTTGAGAAACTGTCAGATGTGCGAAGTATAACCTTAAACTGAATTGCAGAAGAGGAAAGTAAAATTTCTCCTGGTTCAGAATACTTCCATTCACTCCAACTATTATCCTTTACTTTATAATAGAATATAATTTCAGTATTGTTTGGCAGTGAATAATTTGCTGAAAAACTTCTCCAGTATACAGATCTTGTAAAGGATAAAACAGGTGAAATAAACTCTCCTTCTGATTTGTAATTAACACTGAATTCATAAATATCTTCTACCGTTCTATATGAAAGACCTTTAACTCCTCCTATAAGATAAATTCTGTCCTTATCCGAAACATATATAACTGAATGGTTTTCAAGAGAATAAGGAGTGTATCCAGCAGTGATAATTTTTCTCTCTTCTGGAAGAAATCCAAGAATACCAATATAGTAATAAATTGCATAATCATAGTGATATCCACCAAAAATAAAGATGATTTTCCTCTTTTTATCATAACACACTGCTCCTTTATATCTTTTGGTCGGAAGAGTTAGAAAATCCTTTATTTCCGAAGTTAGTGGATTGTATTCCATTATATACTCACTATCTCCACATAAAAGATATATCATTCCATTTTCAGGATAATATACTGCTTTAAGAGATGTCTTTTGAGGAAGCCTCTGTGAAAGTACAGTCAGAACATCCCCTTTTATGTCATACTCCATAATGTAATCTTTGGTCTCATACGAACTGCCCTCATCACGAACTCCACCAAAAAGATATATCTTATCCAGATAAGGAACATAGCATCCAGCAAGGTCTTCCAGTTTTTCTGGCAGAGTTGAATTCTTTTCAATCAAACTGTCATTTAATGGATTGTATTCATAGATTTTATCAGAATTACTACCACCAAAAATGTAAAACTTTTTACTGGCATACACTACAAGGACATCTGAAATTGGAGAAGGAAACTTTGTTGATTTTAAAGTAAGAGTATAATCCTGAGGATTAAATACGTATATTTTATCTGTCTCCTCAGTACTTCTGCCTATCTTCTCATATCCTCCGAATATGTAAATACAGCCATTTTCAGGAAAATATCCTGTTCCAAGAGAATACCATTTTTTGCCTGAATAAACTGTCTGATAATTCAATTCATAACTCAATATAAGAGAATCCCCTGAAAAGGAGAGATTGTTTAACTCTCCATCTGAAAAATCAATCTTTTTATGAATGGAAAAAAGATGGGTTGTAAGGAGAAAGAGTAGAATAATAGAATTTAAAACTCTCATTTTCTCTCCTTATATTTCCTTAAAATTTTCCAGATTTTCCATCTTGATGGTGGATACAGACCAGCATTTGAAAGTTCTATTATGCAGTCATTCTTTGCCTCTTTTATAACCTCTGAAACAGTCTTTCCATTTGGAATTTTAAATTTTTTAACCTTTTCCATTAAAACGCTTAACCTGTTCCTGTATGAATATCCAGCAATCAGAAGAATCGTAATTACTATCATTCTAAAAATCAACCTCTTCATTTTCTCACCTCCTATAGATTTATACGAAGAAAAAGGAAGGAAAATTTAAGATTTTTTAAGTGGAAAAATCTATTCTAAGAGATAAAAGTCAAAATTCTTTATTCTCAGGAGGAAGGCAGTTAAATATATCATAATATGCCTGTATCAAATCTGCTTCAACTTTTACAGGAATTACATTATATTTTTTATCTTCATCAAATGTCACATACCATTCAATTTCAATTTTATTAAATCTTTTTACTAATTTATTATAATATTGTTTACCCAAGCTACAACCCTTTCTTGGAGCAGAAGATATTCTTTTTTTCAAGCGATATTTAACATCTCCGGAGTTCAAAATTTCTCCTGCTTTTCCTATATACAGCAATTGACGTTTCCCATGGATTACACCATAGATAATATAAACACCCGCTTTATCTTCAATACCACACCAATTTACTCTCTTCATTAACTTTTTTCTTGTTAAAATTATCACTCCTTTTTTAAATCCTTCAAGAATAGCTCTTTTCTCTTTTTCAAATCTTTCAAACTTACTCATCTTCTCCTTCAAATAATGGTATTTTAAACCATATATCTCCCTTTGGAGTTTTATATATATCATATGCATTCCCTTCATCTATTTGAGTGAATATATATTTTTCTTCGATTCCCTTTTGTCTCAAAAACTTATGTTGTAATATTATATGATCTGCCCTCGTTTTTGCTTTGGTAAAAAATATAGCTGTTTCTTTGGACTTTCCATCACCAATATATTCAAACGGAGGCTCTTTAAATAGTGTTGATAAATCAATCTCGGGATGAAGAACTCTTTGTAAGTAATTATTTATCATTAAGCCTAATCTTGTGAAATCAAATATTTTATATCTAAGATATTCAATTACACCCCCAACTATTTGAAGAATACCTTCAACAATTTCTTTTTTTTCTTCTATTGATGGACCTACAACCCCTTCTCCTAATTCTCCACTTATGACTAAAACATTGCTACCAAAATTTGGATGTACAAAATCGGATAGATAATCATAATACTTCCTAATATCTTTTATTTCTTTAGATAAATAATCAATAAGCGTTAAAACATTTACTGCTTCTACTAACCCCTCCTTTTTGAAAAATCGTGTTCCATAAAAAATTTTTTTATACACCTCACACAAATTTTCAATAATCTTATTTATATCCTCATAATCTTCCAATCCACTCAACTCTTCCAATTTACTTTGGGTCCACTTAAGTAAATAAGATAACGAAGCAGCATGTTCAATGAGAGACCTAGAAATTAAGGCAAGAATTAAATGATTATCATTATTTAAACTATAAATCAAAGTATCCATCAAATATTTAATCTTTGTCTTTATTATCAACCAAATGAAAACATATTGATTTTTCAAAATACAAAGTTCAACATAAATCGCTCCGATTTTCTTA
>QMOP01000100.1 GCA_003650255.1 Caldisericota bacterium | reverse complement strand
TTGAAATGGTTTTAGAAAAATTTATGCTGCCGGGGGAGGATTCGAACCTCCACTAATGGATCCAGAGTCCACCGTCCTACCATTAGACGACCCGGCAAGTCCTTCCTGTCTCGCCCCGAGGAGGATTCGAACCCCCAACATCCTGATCCGAAGTCAGGCGCTCTATCCAGTTGAGCTATCGGGGCAAAAGATTTATTTTTCCCTTAAACTTCTTGCAATACTGTTTTGAACCTTTACTATTTCCTGCTCAATCTCCCTTTTTCTTTCAGCAAACCTCTCCTTCTCTTTCTCTTTCCTCTCCCTCCAGGAACTTATACTCTCCTCTATCTCCTTTTTTCTCCTCTCTATCTCTCCTCTTAATTCAGGATTTGATCCTGCAAGTTCCTTTTCAACTTCTTTTAAATCATCTTCTCTCTGAGAAATTATCAGGTCTATCTGTCTTAATCTTTCCTCTTCCTCGCTTTCTATATCAGAAAGTTGCTTTCTCAACTCTTCAAGTTTCTCCTCTTCAGGAGTAAGTGCAATTTCTTCCTTCTTCTCCTCTTTTTTCTTAAAAGGCCAGAAAGGAAACGCTTTCTTTTCTTTTTCCTCTTCAACAAAAACTTCTCTTCTCTCCTCTCTCAATCTTCCACCAAGTTCTCCAAGTTCTGCTTCAAGTTCTGCCTTTATCATTTCAAGCTCTTCCTCTTTTGCTTTATACTCCTCCTTTAACCTTGCTTCCTTCTCACTCATTTCAGCAACCTTTCTCCTTATCTCCTCCTCCTTCTCAACAAGTTTCCTTTCCCAGTTTAATCTTTCTTCCTCCCTTTCCCTTTCAAGTTCTACTATTTTATCCTCAAGTTGTCTTTTTACCTCCTCTACCTCTGAAAGTTTCATCTGATACTCTGTCTTCAATGCCTCCTCTCTTAATCTTAACTGCTGTCTCAACTCTCTCTTCTCCTTCTCCTTCTCCTCTATCATTTTCTCCCACCTTGACCTTTCCATTTTGAGTTGTCTTTTGAAATCTGCTTCAAGATCATCTCTCTCTTTTTTTGCTTCAACTATTTTCCCTTTAAGTGCATTTATCTCTGAACGAAGAGATGATATTTCCCTATCTTTACTCTTCAACCTTTCAATCCATTTCGCATTCTCCTCTTTCAATTTTCTTTCAAGTGCATCAATTTCTGCTTCAAGTGCAACAATCCTTGCATCATAGGTTCTTTCCTTTTTTAACATCTCCTGCTGCATTCTTTCCTTTGTCTTCTCAATCTCTCTTTTTAAAAGATATATCTCTCTATCCCTTGATTTTATCTCCTCCTCTGCTCTATCAAGTTCATTCTCCAATCTTTCTCTTAACCTCTCAACATCCTCTCTGTGTGATCTTTTTTCACTTTCAAGCGCTTCATTTAATGCCTGAATTTCTGAAATATACTTTGAATTATCCTCTTCAACAATTCTCACCTTTTCCCTCCATATATCTATCTCCTCCTGCATCTTTCTCTTTAAATCCTTTATCGCTTCATCCTTTTCTCTTAACTCTCTTTCATAATTTTCTACTATTTTTCTCATCTGGTCTTGCAATTCTGCCTTTTCTGTTTCAAGTTTTCTAAATTTTTCTTCCCATAGTAATCTTTCTTCCTGTCTTCTTGCTTTTAGTTCAGATATTACCTGCTCAAGTTCAGCCCTTAATCTTCTTTCCGGCATTTTCCCTCCTTATAAATTTTATTATACAGGTGGCTTTCCCCTCGGGGGACGCTCGCGAGTGTGGCTCGCTCTACGTCCTGCGCCTGCCTGCCGGCAGGCAGGCCTGCCCGCCTACTGTCAGGCGGGGTAGAAAGCAACATGTCCTCAGACGTAAAGCCCCCTCGGGAAAAACCACCTATATCATTTTTACCACAGAGCCATAAAATTCTTGACACTTTCTCTTTTAAATTCTATCATAACGAAGTAAATCTTGTCAAGAAAAAGGGGGTAGTGTGGATTTATTTGATAAATGTAAAAATTTTACTGCTGCAAAAGAGGTTCAGGCACTTGGAGTTTATCCATATTTCCACAGGATTGAATCTCCTCAAAATCCCGTTGTGCTCTGTGAAGGAAAAAAAATGATAATGATGGGTTCAAATAATTATCTTGGTCTCGCTTCAAACTGGCGACTCAAAATGGCTTCAATAAGAGCAATTCAAAAGTATGGAGTGGGATGTGTTGGTTCAAGATTTCTAAATGGAACACTTGATATCCATGAGCAACTTGAAAAAGAAATAGCCGATTTTATAGGGAAACCTGCCTGTATTGTATTTACAACAGGAATGCAGGCAAATCTTGGTTGCATATCCAGTATTGTCGGAAAAAATGAGTATGTTATAACTGATAAGTATGACCATGCATCAATAATTGATGGCTGTCGTCTTTCATTTGGAAAAATGCTTAGATTTAAACACAATGATATGGAAGACCTTGAAAGAGTTTTGAAATCAGTACCGATTGAAGTTCCAAAACTTATTGTTGTTGATGGAGTATTCAGTATGGAAGGAGATGTTGCTCCTCTTCCTGAACTTATAAAATTAAAGAAAAAATACAATGCTCGCCTTATGGTTGATGATGCACATGGAATAGGAGTTATGGGAAGAAATTTTAACGGAAGGGGAACATGTGAGTATTTTGGTTTAACTGATGAAGTTGACATAATAATGGGAACATTTTCAAAATCACTTGCATCAATCGGAGGTTTTATAGCAGCAGATGAAGACACAATCCACTATATAAAACATATGGCAAGGGCATTAATTTTCAGCGCAAGTCCATCTCCGAGTAATGTTGCAAGTGTGATTGAAGCACTAAGAATAATAAAAAGAGGAAAAAGAAGGATAAAAAGATTATGGGAGAATACAAAATATATGAGAGAAGGATTGCAATCACTTGGTTTTGATACAGGAGACTCAACAACACCTATAATCCCTGTTATTGTTGGAGATAATCTTAAAGTTTTTCAAATGTGGAGATTGCTTTTTGATTTAGGTGTGTTTACAACTCCTGTTGTCTCTCCTGCTGTTCCACCAAATAGAGCATTGATAAGAGTGAGTATGATGGCAACTCATACAAAAAGGAATCTTGACATGGCATTAAGAGCATTTGAAATTGCTGGAAAGGAACTTGGAATAATAAAAGGTATTAGAAGAAGACCGATTAAGAAGAGAAAACTTTTTAACAGAAGAACATTTATTCACTGGATGGCTGGTTTATGGAGATCAGGAAGGACGAAGAAAATCTAAAAAATTTTTTTCTACTTCCATTTAAAATTTACAAAGGAGACCCTTACTGGGTTCCACCTTTGATAAGTGAGGTAAAGGAAATTTTAGGTGAAAAAAATCCATTCTGGAAGCATGCTGAAAAGGTAATATTTACATGCTATAAAAATGGAGAGATTGTTGGAAGGATTGTTGGAATTATTGATTATAATCACATAAACTTTCATAAAGAAAAATGTGGATTTTTCGGTTTCTTTGAAGTAGTAAATGATCTTGATGTAGCAAAAAGATTATTTACATATGTTGAAGAATGGGCAAAGGAAAAGGGAATGGAAATCTTAAGAGGGCCTATGAATCCAAGCACAAATGATGAATGTGCTCTTTTAATAGAGGGATTTGCATCTCCACCATTTTTAATGATGACATACAACCCTCCATACTACATAAACTTAATTGAAAAATGTGGATATAAAAAAGCAAAGGATTTGTATGCATGGCTAATGCCTGTTGTAAATGGTCCTGTTGAAAGATTAAAAAGATTATCAGAGAAAGTAAAAGAGAAATTTCCAAAATTAAAAGTGAGAGAGATTGACTTAAAAAATTTTAGAAGGGAAGTTGATATTGTTCTTGATATTTACAACTCTGCCTGGGAAAAAAACTGGGGGTTTGTCCCTATGACAAAAGAAGAGATTGAACATATGGCAAAGAAATTAAAACCTCTTGTTGACCCGGGACTGTTACAGATAGCATTTTATGAAAATGATCCAGCAGGATTCTTAATGGCCCTTCCTGATTACAATCAGGTTATAAAAATGTTGAATGGAAGGTTGACTCCAATTGGAATTATAAAACTTCTATATTATGCACCAAAAATAAGAACCTGCCGACTTCTTACTCTTGGAATAAAAGAAAAATACAGAAAAATTGGAATTGATGTTCTTCTTTACTGGCATTCACTTGATTATGCTCTTAAAAAAGGATATAAATGGTGCGAATTCTCATGGATTTTAGAGGATAATATTCTCACAAACAGAGCAGCAGAGATGATGGGAGGAATGCTTTATAAGAGATATAGGATATATGAGAAAGAATTGAAAAATGAAAAATGAAAAATGAAAAATGCAAAATAAAAGTGTAAGATGCAGGATGAACTTTCTGACCGTTTATTAGAATTTGCATCAAAAATAATTAGACTTACAATGCAAATTAATAAAAATCCAATCGGTCAGCATATTGGAAGACAAATAATGCGGTCAGCAACTTCAGCAGGTGCAAATTATGAAGAAGCATGTGCAGGAGAAAGCCGTGCAGATTTCATTCATAAATTACAAATTACTCTGAAGGAACTACGCGAATCACTATACTGGTTGCGATTAATAAAAAAATCCAATTTGAAAAAAGTAGATAGTCTTATTGATGAAGCTAAAGAATTAACCAATATCATTGCAAAATCAATACTCACAGCCAAAAAGAAATAAAAACCACAATTTTGCATTTTAAAATTTGCATTTTAAATTTTGCAACGAAACTTGTTTGATTTGGGCGAGGAGGGACTCGAACCCTCACGGAAGAAACCTTCCCCGGGATTTTAAGTCCCGTGCGTCTGCCAATTCCGCCACTCGCCCTTATTTTTTAATATATAACAAAATTTTTCTATACAATCCAGCCTTTTCTTCTTTCCTCCTTTAAAATCTCCTCTATCTTCAACTTTATATCCTGAGGTGTATCTTCAAAAAGTAACATTTTCTTTAATGCCTTTAATGCCTCCCTTTTTTCCTCAAATGATATATCATCCTTTAAAAAATCACTTAATATCTGGTATGAAATCCTTCCACCTTTTTCTCCAAGTGCCCAGAGTGCATGAATCCTCATACTCTTTAAATCACTCTTTAACATCTTCTCAAGTTCTGTATAATCCATTGGAATATCCACCCTTTTTATCTTCCATATATCATCAGTTTCTTTTGAAGCAGGTTCGGGCATCTCTTTCTTCTCTTCTCTCTTCAAAATCTCCTCTATTTTCTTTTCTCTTTTTATCCTTTCTTCGAGTTCCTTAATCTTATTCTCAAATTCCTGCTGCCTTTTTTTCTCAATTTCAACTCTTTTTTCCTCAAGTTCCCTTCTTCTTTTTTCAAGTTCTTTTTTCCTTTCCTCTTCAAGAACCATCTTTAACCTTTCAAGTTCCCTTCTTAATCTTTCCTCCCTTTCCCTCTGCTTTTTCTCAAATTCACTCTTAATCTTTTCCTTCTCAATATCAATCTTTTTCTGATGAGATAAAAACATGATATAAGTCGTAAAAAACACTACAACAATCACCATTCCTAAAATGTAATAAATAAGAT
>QMOP01000099.1 GCA_003650255.1 Caldisericota bacterium | reverse complement strand
TTTTTGGAATCACCTTCAAAACCTCTCCAATCTTACCTTTATCCTTTCCAGCAATAACAACAACCTTATCCTTTTTCTTTATCTTCCTCATACAACCTCAGGAGCAAGTGATACAATCTTTAAAAATTTTTTCTCTCTTAACTCTCTTGCAACAGGTCCAAAAACTCTTGTTCCCCTCGGATCACCAAACTTATCAATTAAAACAACGCTATTTTCATCAAATCTTACAACTGTTCCATCTTTCCTCTTTATAGGAAATTTTGTTCTAACAATAACCCCTCTTACAACATCTCCCTTCTTCACATTTCCCTGAGGAAGTGCCTTTTTCACACTTCCAACAATAATATCTCCAACATATCCATATCTCCTTGCACTCCCTCCAATAACTCTTATACACATAACCTCTTTAGCACCTGTGTTGTCAGCAACCTTTAACCTTGAATAAATCTGTATCATTCCTTAATCCTTTCAACAACCTCAATCAATCTCCATCTTTTAAGTTTACTTAAAGGTCTTGACTCTATTATCTTTACTTTATCTCCAATTTTTGACTCATTCTTCTCATCATGAACATAGACCTTTTTTTTCTTCTTTATAACCTTATCATAAAGTGGATGACTCTTAACCCTAATAAGTTCAACAACCCTTGTCTTATTCATCTTATCAGAAACAACAATACCAATCTCAACTCTTCTTGGCATTCTCTCTCCTCTTTAAATTCATAAGTGTAAGAATCCTTGCAATATCCTTTTTTAACTCTTTCATGCTTTTATAATTTTTAAGCTGCCCCCTTTCATATTCAATTTTTAAATTAAAAAGCTTCTCTTTTAAATCTTTAAGTTTAGCATGTAATTCCTCAAGAGTCAAATCTTTAAGAGCTTCAAACTCCTTTCTTTTCATAATTCCATCCTTGAAACAACCTTTGTCTTAAGTCCTATTTTATGCCCTGCCTGTATTAAAGCCTCTCTTGCCTGTTCAAGGTCAGAGGATGTAACCTCAAAAAGGATTCTCCCTCTTTTGACAACAGCAACCCATCCAGCAGGATCTCCTTTTCCCTTACCCATTCTTGACTCAAGAGGCTTTTTTGTTATGGGTTTATCTGGAAATATCCTTATCCAGATTTTTCCTCCTTTTTTCAGTGCCCTTGTTAAAGTAATTCTACACGCTTCTATCTGTTTACTTGTAATCCAACCAGATTCAAGCACCTTCAACCCTAATTCTCCAAAACTAACTCTGCTGCCCCTCAGGGCTACTCCCTTCCTCCTTCCCCTCTGCTGCTTCCTGTACTTGACCTTCCTCGGAAATAACACCTTCCTCCTCCTTTCTCTCCTTATAAAGCCAAACCTTAACTCCTATAGTTCCGTACTTCGTTCTTGCTTCACAAAAACCATAATCTATATCAGCACTTATTGTCTGAAGTGGAAGTTTTCCTGTTCTAAACCACTCACTTCTTGCAATCTCTGCTCCATCAAGTCTTCCTGAAACCATAATTTTTGCCCCTTTTACCTCATCCCTCACATCAGGTTCCTCAAATCTTGAAATAAATCTTTTACAAACTCGTCTAAAAGGAACCTTTTTTTCAATCTGTGCAGCAATCATCTCAGCAACAATTTGCGCGTCCTTTATTGGCTCTTTTACTGGTTGAACATTTATATTCACCTTTTTATTTGTTATTCTTTCAATATCCTCTCTCAAAAATTCAATATCCTGACCTCCTTTACCAATTATAACTCCTGGTCTTGCTGTGTGAATCTCAATTCTTATAACTCCTGGAATCCTTATAATCTCTATCTTTGAAACCCCACATTTCTTATATTTATCCCTTATCATTTTTCTGATTTTTATATCCTCAATTAAATAACTTACATATGCCCTTTTTTCAGCAAACCATTTTGATAACCATGGCTTTGTTATCCCAACTCTAAATCCATAAGGATGAATCTTCTGCCCCATTAAACCTCCTCTATTCCAATATTAATATGACACATCTTCCTTGTATAAATATCAGCTCTTCCAAATGCTCTTGGTCTTATTCTCTTTAAATAAGGACCTTTTCCAACATATGCATACCTTATCACCATCTTTTCAGGATGATTAAGCATTCCAGCATTTGATAGAGCACTTTTTAAAACCTTACTTACCTGAATTCTTGGTTTTACTCTCAAAACAGATAAAACATTAAAAGCCTCTTCCACTGTCTTACCCCTTATCAATTTCAATACTCTATTCACCTTATAAGGTGAAAGCCTCACATACTTTGCTCTTGCCCAGTAAATCATTTCTGTGCAATTATCTTTCTATGTGCTTCACCATGTCCTCTAAATGTTCTTGTTGGTGCAAATTCTCCAAGCCGATGTCCAACCATTGACTCAACAACAAAAACTGGAATAAATTTTTTTCCATTATGAACCTGAAACGTAAGCCCAACAAATTCAGGAAGAATCACACTTGCTCTTGAATATGTTTTAATGGGTTTCTTCTCTCCTGATTCAAGAACTCTCTTTACTTTCTTAAGAAGTTTCTCATCAACAAATGGTCCCTTCTTCGTTGACCTTCCCATTACCTCCTCCTCTTAATTATAAGTTTTGAACTGGGTTTATTTCTTTTCCTTGTTTTATACCCCTTCGCAGGAACTCCTGTTGGACTTACTGGCTGCTTATACCCCTTCTGCTTACCTTTTCCTCCACCATGTGGATGGTCAACAGGATTCATTGCTACACCTCTTACATGAGGTCTTCTTCCAAGCCTTCTCATCCTTCCAGCACTTCCTATATCTATATTCTCATACTCAACATTTCCAACCTGACCAACTGTAGCTCTGCAATTTTTCAAAACCTTCCTCATCTCTCCAGAAGGAAGTTTAAGTATTGCATATTTCCCCTCTATTGCCATAAGTTGAGCATATGTTCCAGCAGATCTTGCAATTTTTGCTCCTCTTCCAGGAACAAGTTCAATATTATGAACTATTGTTCCAAGTGGCATATGTTCAAGAGGCATACAATTACCCACCCTAACATCAATCTTATCCCAGCTTGAAACAATCTTTCTTCCAACCTTCAACCCCTCTGGCTGAATGATATATCTCCTCTCTCCATCATCATATTCAAGAAGAGCAAGAAGAGCACTTCTATTCGGGTCATACTCAATTGCTATCACTTTTGCAGGTATATCATTCTTATCCCTTTTAAAATCAACAATCCTTATTCTTCTTTTATGTCCTCCTCCTCTGTGTCTTACAGTTATAACACCCTGAAAATTCCTTCCACCCTTTTTCCTTAAAGGAATTGTAAGTTTTTTCTCAGGTTTCTCCTTTGTAACCTCCTTTACATATCTTGTCATAAATCTTCTTGAAGCATTAATTGGTTTATAATTTAATATCCCCATTTTATGCCTCAAATATCTTTATCTTCTGTCCTTCCTTCACTTTAACTATTGCCTTTTTCCTTTGAGGTGTTCTTCCAACATTAAAACCCCTTCTTCTAAGTTTCCCTTTTAATTTAACAATATTAACCTTCTCAACCTTTACATTAAAAAGTTTTTCAACTGCCTCTTTTATCTGAATCTTATTCGCCTTCGGATGAACATAGAAAACATACTGATTATACTTCTCTCTCAAATATGTTGACTTCTCTGTTATAACAGGTTTCTTTATGATGTCATAAATACTTAAATTTAACCCCATATCTCCTCTATCCTCTTTAAAGCATTCTCAGTTAAAACCAAAACATCAGCCCATAAAAGAATATATACATTCAAATTGTTCACAGGTAAAATTTCAAGTTTCGGTATATTCCTAAAAGATAACCTTATTTCTTTCTTCAATGGTTCATCAATTATTAAAATCTTTTCCTCTCCAGCATCTACTCCAATTTTCTTCAAAAACTCAACCGCTTTCTTTGTTTTATATTCATCAATATTTAATTCTTCCACAACAATAAATTTTTTATTCTTATAAAAATCACTTAAAGCATATTTCAATGCAAGACGCTTCTTCTTCTTTGGTAATTCACATCTATAATCCCTTGGTTTTGGACCAAAAACAACTCCTCCTCCTCTCCAAAGTGGAGAACGAATACTACCTGCTCTTGCTCTTCCTGTCCCTTTCTGTCTCCATGGTTTTCTTCCACCACCCCTTACCTCTGCCCTTGTCTTTGTTGAAGCATTCCCACTTCTCTGATTAAGAAGATACGCTCTAACAGCTTCACTTAAAACAACAGGATTCACTTTCAACGAAAATATTGAATTCTTCAATTCAAGTTTCTTTTTATTTCCGTCCTTTAAAATTACATCCACCTCTGCCATTTAAACCCTCTCAATTATAAGAAGTCCTCCTTTAGGTCCTGGAACAGCACCTTTAAGAAGCATAACATTATCTTCTTTTATAATATCAACTATTTTCAAATTCCTAACTGTAACTCTCTCATTTCCCATTCTTCCTGCCATCTTCTGTCCCTTCCAGACCCTTGAAGGAAAACTTGATGCTCCAATTGAACCAGGCGCTCTCCATCTATCACTTTGTCCATGTGTCTTTGGTCCACCGGCAAATCCCCATCTCTTAACTCCACCCTGAAATCCTTTTCCTTTACTAATTCCACTCACCTTCACATTTTCTCCTTTTTCAAAAACATCCTCAACCCTTATCTCATCACCAATCTCCTCCTTCTTCAAATCCTCATCCACTTTAATTTCTCTTATATACCTTGGAACCTTCTCAACTCCCCATTTCTTAAGATGTCCTGAAAGAGGTTTGTTTGCTTTTTTCTTTTCTCCAATTCCAAGTTGAACACTTGAATAACCATCATTTTCTTTTGTTTTTATCTGAATAACTCTGCAAGGTCCTGCAAGAACTGCTGTAACAGGAACAACATTACCCTCTTCATCAAAAATCCTTGTCATTCCAAGTTTTATACCAAGAATACCGCCTATCTTTTTCACTTTCTCCCTGCTCTCTGCTTTCTGCTTATTCATTTTATCTTAACATCAACTCCTGCTGGTAATGTTACTTTATTATAAAGTGCCTCTATTGTCTGCGGCGTTGGAGAAATAATCTTTATTAACCTTCTGTGAATACACAATTCAAACTGTTCTCTTGACTTCTTATCAGTATGAGGAGAACGAAGAAGTGTATAAAGGCGCCTTTTTGTTGGAAGAAGAATTGGCCCTGAAATAACAGCACCTGTTTTTTTCACTTCCTCAACAATTGCTTTAACAGATTCATCAAGTATCTTAACATCATACGATTGAAGTTTTATCAGTATATAATCCTTTTCCTTAATTTCCTTCTCCATCTCTCCTCATCCATTCACCATTCGCTATTTGCCATTCGCTACTCAATAATTTTTGAAACAACACCTGCTCCTACTGTATGTCCACCTTCTCTTATAGCAAACCTTAATCCTTCCTCCATTGCTATCGGATATTGTAACTCCACCTCTAACTCAACATTGTCTCCCGGCATCACCATCTCCCTTCCCTCTGGAAGTTTTATCGTCCCTGTTACATCTGTAGTTCTAAAATAAAATTGTGGCCTATATCCAGAGAAAAATGGTGTATGCCTCCCTCCTTCCTCCTTCTTC
>QMOP01000098.1 GCA_003650255.1 Caldisericota bacterium | reverse complement strand
TTTTAAACTTTTTATTTTACCATTTGTATTTTTAATCCTTTTAAATACTTTTTCTTTTAAAAGAATACTTTTTCCATTTTCAACATACTTTCTTGATAGCGTCCTTAAGGTTGAAGTTTCAAATAATAAAGTTCTTAAAGGTGATGATGTTATAGTAAGTGTTTATTCAAAAGAGGATATTTATCCGGGAATTTTGTATAAAGCCGAAGGAAAGTGGATGAAGGATAAATTAAAGAAAGAAAATGAAAGATTTTTTTATGTTTTTAAAAATTTAAAGGAGGATGTTGATTTCAGATTTTTTTATAAGGATAATTTCTCTAAGATTTACTCAATCAGAGTTTTTGATGAGCCAGAGGTTTTAAAAATTATTACAGAGATAAATTATCCTTCTTATACAGGAAAAGGGAAGGAGGTATTTGAAAATAAAGGGGATATAAGGGCAATAAAGGGTTCACTTATTAAATTAAAATTTCTTTTTAATGTTTATCCACTTAAAGCATATGTTCAGTTTGAAAATGGTAAAAGAAATCCTATTAATCTATATGGGAAAAATGGAGAGATAGAGTTTATCCTTAGAGAGAGTTCTTATTATTCTGTTGTGGTTTTCTCAAAAGATGGTTTTAAAACAAGGAATCCTGTTAAATACAGGGTTGAGGTTCTTGAGGATAGTTTTCCAAAAGTAGAGGTTATTTCTCCTAAAATGAATTTAAGGGTAAGAAGAGGAGAAAAAATTCCTGTTATATTTGAAGCCGAGGATGATTTTGGAGTAGAGGATGTTTATTTTGTTTTTAGATTTGATGGTAAAGAGAGAAAAGTTTTTGTAAATAGGTTTTCAAAAAGTAAGGTTCTTTCAAATTTTACAATAGATACGTTTGATTTTAATGAGGGTGAAAATGTTTTCTGGAAGATTGTTGTTTATGATAATGATACTGTTTCAGGGCCAAAATTTTCCGAATCAAGAATTTTTGAATTTGAGGTTACATCATTTAAGGATTTACATAAAGATGTTCAGGAGTTGGAAAAGGAGATAAATCAGGAAATTTTTGAGCAACTTTCAAGGGAGATGGATTTTAAAGATAAATATATTCTTAATTTTGACACAAACAATTTAAAAGAGATGATTTCTAAAAGAAAAGAGTTTGAAGATTATCTTTTACGTCTTGATGAAAAACTTGAAAAACTTCTTACAAAAATGGAAGAAGATCCATATGTCAATCTAAATGTTTATAACGAGTATAGAGGGCTAAAGGATAGTATTGAATTTTTAAGGAAGAGAAAATATGAAAGTTTTAGAAAAAAACTTGAGAAAGGAGAATTTGAGAACTTAAAGGAGTTTTCGGATGAAATAATTCAGGAGCTTGAAAGATTGTCTGTTTTAAGTGAGGATATAAATAGAGTTTCAAATATGAATGACATAATTGAGGATTCAAACGATCTTCTTGAAAGAGCAGAACTTCTTAAGGATTTTCTTGAAAATAAAAAATGGGATGATGAGATAAGGAAAAAACTTAAAGATCTTTTCAGAGAGATAGAGGATTTGCTTTCTTCAATAATGGATTCAATAAAGAATATGCCTCAGGAACTTCCAGAGGAGTTTGTGAATCAGGAGTCAATTAAAAAGATTGATTTCTCTTCAATAGAGAATAATATTTCAAAGTTGAAAGATGCTCTAAAATCAGGAAACCTTGAAGAGGCGCTTGAATATGCTAAGAATCTTCTTGAAAGGATAAGAAAGATGATGGAAGTGATAGAAGAGGCAAAAAGTAAAGTTCCAACTCCTTTTAATCAGGGTTATTCAGATAGTTTAAGGAAGGAGGTTGATGAGATTGATAATATTATAAGTGAGGAAGAGAAATTGAGGGATGAGACAGAGAGGTTTGAGGTTTTAAGGAGAAAGAGGGGTTTTGAGGAGAGCAAAAAGCAATTGGAATTGATCGATGAGGATTTTAGAAATCTTTTGAATAAGTTAAGAAAGGACTGGCGGAATAGGAGAAAGGCAGAAATTTCATATAAAAGTTTGAAAAGTGGAGATTATTTTAAATCTATGAGTTTGATTGATGAGTTAAGAAGAGATATAAGGGATAGAAAAGTAAGGGAGATTGTTGATAATATTCTAAAGAAACTTGAAAATTTTGAAGAAAAAGGTTATTTTGAAGAGGATGAAAAGAATGTTATAAAAGAGATTGCAACAAAACAGAGTGAAATTAAAAGTAAGACAGACAAATTGAGAAAAAAAATTTTAGAGTATTTAAGAAAGACATTTCTTATTCCAGGTGAAGTTGGAGATAATTTGAAAAAAGCAGTTATTTCAATGGATGATGCAGAAGAGTCGTTGAATGTATTTAAAACAAAAAAAGCACTTAACAAAGAGAATGAGGCGATATACTATCTTAAAAGAACAAGAGAACTGTTAGAGGATTCTATTAATAAATTGAATAGTTTGGGATCTCAGGGAAAAAGAAGCACTTCAGGATTTATTCAGAGGAAAATTGTGGGAGGAAGTGGAAGGATTGGAGTAAGGGAGGGGTATGTTGAACTTCCGGAGCCAGAGGAGTTTAAACCTGATGAAAGATTATTAAGGTTGATAAGAGAAAGATTTTTAAGAAGAGGTTTTCCTGAAAATTATAAGGATATTATAAAAAGGTATTTCCAAAAAATTCAGGAATAAAATGGTTCAAAAAGTGGTTTTCCCTTCGGGGGACGCTCGCGTATGTGGCTCGCTCTACTCACTGCGGTAGAAAGCACCATGTCCTCGCTCGTAAAGTCCCCTCAGGAAAAACCACTTCCCTTCCACTTTACACCTTACACTAAATATTCCTGTTCACTATTTACCATTTTCACCATATAGCCGAATAAAAAATGCCCCTGAGAGGATTTGAACCTCCATAACCCCGTCCGGAGCGGGGTGCTCTATCCATTTGAGCTACAGGGGCAAATTATTGTTTAAGTAGATTTTTTAATTTTTCCTCTATTTTATTTAAATTCTCTATTTTTCTTCCACCACCTTGAGCAAAATCACTTCTTCCACCAGCATTTCCACCAAGTAATTTTGATATTTCTTTTAAAATTTCATTTGCTTTTATTCTATCTTTTAAATCATCAGTTACTCCACAATAAAGTATTATTTTATTATCCTTTACACTGTAAAGGATAATAACCCCATTAAAAACAGTTTTAATTTTATCAATCAGATTTCCAAGGAGTTTAACTTGTCCTGTTTTTATTTCTTTTAAAATATATTTTATTCCATTTACTTCCTTTTTTTCATTTAAGATTTTTTCAACATCAATTTTCCCCTTTCCTTCTTCAAGTTCTTTTCTTAAATTTTTGTTCTCGTCAATAAGTTTTTGTATCCTTTTTTCAATATTTTCTTCCTGGGTTTTAAGAATTTTTGATATTTCTTTTAATCTTTCTTCAAGTTTTCTTAATTGTTCTATAACACTTATTCTTGTTATTGCTTCAATTCTTTTTACTCCACTTGATATTGATTGGAATGAAGTGATTTTGAATGCTCCTATTTCACCTGTTTTACTTACATGTGTTCCACCGCAGAGTTCCATACTTATTGGAGGTTCTCCAATCTTTACAACTCGAACTGTTTCTCCATATTTTTCACCAAAAAAGGCAAGTGCTCCCTTTTTCTTTGCTTCATCAACTTTTGTTATTTCAATATTTACATCATAGTTTTTGAATATCCATGAATTGACATTTTCCTCAACTTTCTCAATTTCTTCCTCTGTTAAATTCCTTGTAAGTGTGAAATCAAACCTTAATCTATCAGGAGCAACAAGTGAACCAGCCTGTTTTATTTCTCCACCACAAACTTTTCTTAATGCTGCCTGAAGAAGATGTGTTGCTGTATGGTTTGCCATAATTCTTTTTCTTCTTTCCTCATTTACTTTTAAACTGTAAATTTCTCCCTTTTTCATTTTTCCCTTTTTTACTTTTATGATGTGTATAATGAGGGATTCATATTTTTTTGTATCGAGAACAATTGCAATTAAGTCCTTGCTGCTAATCTCACCTGTATCTCCAACCTGACCTCCACTTTCACCGTAAAATGTTGTTTTTTCAAAAATTGCTTCTCCTTCCTCTTCTTCATTCAATTCCTCCACTTTTTCTCCATTTTTAAATAGATGAATAAGTTTTGATTCTGTTTCAAGTTTTTCATAACCTTCAAAATCTGTTTTTAAAGTTTTGCTTAGATTATCAAGCATCATCGTGGATTTTTCTTTACCTGAACCTGTCCAAGAAACTCTTGCTTTTTCTCTTGCCTCCTCCATAATTTTATGAAACTCTTCAATATTTACTTTCATGCCAAGTTCCTTTCCAATTTCAAAAACCATTTCATACGGGAATCCATATGTATCATAAAGTTTGAAGACAAGTTCCCCTGGAATCTCATTTTTCCCTTCCTCTTTCAATTCCTCAATAGTTGCATAAAGCCGATTTAGTCCGCTTTCAAATGTTTTTAAAAACCTTTCTTCCTCTGACTTCACAATTAATTTAATCCTTTCTGATTCCTCTTTTATTTCAGGATAAACGTCTTTAAATATTTTTGCAACAACATCAATTCCTTTCCACAAGAATGGTTTTTTAATCCCAAGTAGATTTAAATGAAATGTCGCTCTCCTAAGTAATCTTCTTAAAACATATCCTCTTCCAGAATTTTCAGGAATAATTCCTTCCTGAATCAAAAATGATATACTCCTTAAATGGTCTGCAACAATCCTTAAACTTTCTATTTTATCACCACTTACATTTTCTTTTAGCCACATTATTATTGGATGAATCAATTCTGTTTCAAAACTTGACTTTTTACCTGTTACAACCTGAAGAAGCCTTTCAAGTCCCATTCCAGTATCAATATTTTTCTGTTTTAATGGAACAATACTACCATCTTCCTTTTTTTCAAACTGTGTGAAAACAAGATTCCATACTTCTAAAAATCTATCGCAATCACATCCAGGATCACACTCCTTTTTACCACAGCCAACATCTTCTCCTAAATCAAATATTATCTCAGAGCATGGACCACATGGACCAGTATCTCCCATTTCCCAGAAATTGTCTTCTTTTCCAAGTTTATAGATTCTATCCTCGGAAAGGATTTCTTTCCAGATATTGTATGCCTCTTCATCTTCTTCATATACAGTTGCATACAGTCTATTTTTATCAATCTTCATCACATCAGTTAAAAACTCCCATCCCCAGTAAATTGCTTCTTTTTTGAAATAATCACCAAATGAAAAATTTCCAAGCATCTCAAAAAATGTTAAGTGTCTTAAAGTCTTACCAATTTTTTCAATATCAGTTGTTCTTAGACATTTTTGTATTGAGCATGCTCTCGGTGGATTTAACTTTATTTTTCCGAGGAATGCATCCTTAAATTGAACCATTCCAGCAGTTGTGAAAAGAAGTGTTGGGTCTTCTGGTATCAGTGAAATTGACGGATACTCCTTATGTCCTCTTTTTACAAAAAAATCTATGAAAAGTTTTCTTACTTCCTTATGACTCATTCTTCTTTAATTTTTCACTTAAAATTTTCTCAAGTTCCTTTTTTCTTCTCTTTTCAATTTCACTTAAAGTTTCAAGTTTATCTGTAG
>QMOP01000097.1 GCA_003650255.1 Caldisericota bacterium | reverse complement strand
TTATGCTGAATTATAAGTAAAGGAGTAAAAATCAAAGTTGCAAAAATTATAATCAAAATCATAATGGATGTATCCTTTTTCTCTTTGAAAAATCTTACGATATTATCAATAAGAATTGCTATTTCGTTTTTTTTAATTTCTTCTTTTACCCATCTACGAGGCATTATGGAAGTCCTTTTATCTTACTCAAATCCTGAAATATTATTCCAGCACCAATAATCTTTTCATCTCCTTCCTTTATTACTATTGTTCCATAACCTATGACAATCTGTTCGCCATTTGGTTTTTTTGCTGTAAGAACTTTTCTGTTTTCGGTTTTTCCTGTGTTTAAAGTTATCTTCAATATCTCAACAAAATTAAAAAGAGAAGGAGGAAAATCTTTTAGATTTTTCCCGATAATTAAAGATGGTGATACTCCAAGTATTACTCCTGCCATCTGATTGAACTCAACAATCTTTTCCTCATCATCAACAGCAATAAATCCTCCGGGCATGTTGTCAAGAAGAGATTTAAAAAAGTTTTTCATCTTTTGAACTTCAAGATAAAATCTGTAATTCTCCAAAATTATTGACATCATTCCGGAAACAACCTGAAGAAATTCAAGGTCTTCCTCTGTGAAATCCTCCTTCTTATTTACTGCTTCAATCACACCCCTTACCTTACTTTTAATTATAAGAGGAACACACAGAACACTTCTTGTTTTGTATTTAATCTTTTCATCAACATCAGGAAGAAATTTTGGATGAGAGATGGTATCATTCACTATAGCAGGTTTACCAATCTGAGCAACCCATCCAGCAATTCCCTGTCCAAGAGGAATTTTTATTCCAAGCCCCTCTATCTCCTTTTCCTTTTCTCCTTTTGCTGCATAGAAATGAAGTTTTTTTTCTCTGTCAAGTAAAAGCAATGAAACTCCTTCAACTCCAAGAATCTCCTTACTTAAACTCAATATCTCATAAAGCATCTCCTTCTCATTTTTTGAAAAACTTAATTTTCCTGAAAGTTGATTTAATGCATTTACAATTCTCCTCTCCATGTTTCTCTTTTACTAAATTAGATTTCCTTTGTCAATTTAACTTTTATCAACATATTATCTATTAACCTTGCAACCCCAATCTTAACTGCAAGTGCAACAAGATTTCTTTCTTTTATTCTACTTAAACTCTCAAGTGTTTCTGGATCAACAATCTCAATGTAATCAACCTTTGCTTTAGGAGCAATTTTAAGAATTAACTCCCTCATTTTTCTTTTTATTTTTGAAACATCCCTTTCTCCCTTCTCTATAAGTTCCTTTGCAAATAAAAGTGATTTATATAAACAAATTGCTTCCTTTCTTTCCTTTTCTGATAAATACTTATTCCTTGAACTCATAGCAAGCCCATCCCTTTCTCTGATAATCTTTCCACTCTTTATCCTTATTGGAAAATTGAGGTCTCTTACAAGTTTTTCTATTATCTTTAACTGTTGCCAGTCCTTCTCACCGAAATACGCCACATCTGGTTGAACAATATTAAAGAGTTTTGTAACAACAGTTGCAACGCCTCTGAAATGTCCTGGTCTTGAGAGACCACATAAGTGATTTGGTAATTTTTCAAGTTCAACATATGTTTCAAAACCTTCAGGATACATATCCTTTACATCAGGATAAAATATAATATCAACATTATATTTTTTACAGAGTTTTATATCCCTTTTCAAATCTCTTGGATAACTTTTATAATCCTCTCTTGGACCAAACTGGGTTGGATTTACAAAAATTGATACAACAAGAATATCACAATCTTTTCTACACCTTTCAACAAGTGAAAGATGCCCTTCATGAAGAAAACCCATTGTAGGAACAAACCCAATCTTTTTCCCCTTTCTTTTAAGTTTTAATGAGAGATTTTGCATCTTCTTTACACTTCTTATTAACTGCATTTTACAACCCTCTCCTTTCTATTTTTAACATCTTTAAAAATCTCCTTTACTTTTAATCCAGTAACAGGATCCTCAAACTCAGGTTCTATTTCTAAAAGCGGAAGAAGGACAAACTTCCTTTCATAAAGTTTTGGATGAGGAATTTCAAGATTTTCCTCCTTTACAATTTTATCTCCATAATAAATTATATCTATATCAATTTCCCTTGGACCATATCTTTCTCTTTTCTTTCTTCCAATCTCAATTTCAATTTTTTTAATTTTAGAAAGAAGCTCATCTGGAGAAATATCTGTTTCAATCTCAATAACTTTATTAAGAAAAGTATTCTGATCTTTATAATACATTGGTTCTGTCTCATAAATTGACGATTCTCTTACAACTTTTGAAAATTTAGAAATCTTTTCTACTGCACTCTTTAAAAATTTTTCTCTATCTCCGATATTGCTTCCAAGTGAAAGGATGACCTTTACCATCTCACCCTTGAAATTTTTTCAAGTGCTTCATCCAGAACCTCTATGTCTTGAGTTAATGCAACCCTTATATAACCTTCGCCACTTTTCCCAAAACCAATTCCAGGAGTTACAATTACCTTTGCTGAAAGTAAAATCCTTTTTGCAACCTCTTTTGAAGGTAAATTATTTGGTGTTTTAATCCAAACATAAAATGTTGCCTCAGGATAAAAGAATTCAAATCCAAGTTTTTTAAGTTTTTTACAAAAAAAATCCCTCCTTTTTTTCCATATTTCCCTATTTGCTTTTACTTCTTTTCCACATTCAAGAAGAGCAAATGCTCCTACTTCCTGTATAGCCATGAAAACTCCTGAGTCATAATTATCCTTTACCTCTTTTAAAGCAGCAATTAATTTCTCATTTCCACATGCCCAACCAATTCTCCAACCGGTCATATTGAATGTCTTTGAAAGTGAATGAAACTCTATTGCAACATCCTTCGATCCTTTTACCTGAAGAATACTTACTGGTTTTTCATTGAAATAAATTTCAGAGTATGCAAGGTCTGAAGCAATAAAAAATCCATACCTCTTTGCAAATCTTACAACCTTTTTATAGAAATCCAAACTTGCAACTTGAGTTGTTGGATTGTTTGGATAGTTAAGGAAAAGAAGTTTAACTCTTTTTAAGATTCTTTCAGGAACACTTTCTATCTCCGGTAAAAAATTATTTTTTTCTAAAAGTGGAAGAAAATATGGTTTTCCATCAGCAAGGATTGTTCCTCCAAAATAAACAGGATAGGATGGTTCTGGAATTAAAACTATATCTCCTTTATTTACTATTCCAAGAGGTAGATGTCCTATTCCCTCTTTTGAACCGATGAGAACCTGAACCTCTTTTTCACAGTTAAGTTCAACTCCAAATCTTTTTTTATACCATTTAGTTATTGCCTCTCTAAAAATCTTCAATCCTTTTCCAAATGGATACTGATGATACTCCTTTTTTGTAACTGCCTTTTTCATAAAATTTACAATTCTTTTTGGTGTTGGAATATCAGGATCTCCAACTCCAAGAGAGATTACTCTTTCTCCTTTTTCAATTAGTTCATTCTTAATCCTGTCAATCTCGGCAAAAAGATAAGGAGGAAGTCTTTTTAATCTCAATGAAAAAATATCATTCCTTTTCATCAGGTATTAACCTCCCCTCTGTCTTTTTAAAAATTTTTATGATTATAAAAATGAAAAAGAGAAGAAAAATTAAAGCAATCAAGTTTGTAAGCCATCCATCAAAAACTCCAGCATCCCAGAAGAAACTGTATCCGTAATCTTTAAGTGTTTTTGAAGTAAAAATAATTGAGAAAAATGGAATTATTTTTTTAAAAATTCCTCCTTTATAAACTATTAAAGCCCAAAGGTCCCAGTAAATTATTGCCATAAAAAATATCGTAAGTATTATCATTCCACCTATATGAACAGGGTCATACTCAACCTCTTCCTCCTCTTCAAAAATATCAACAACTATCTTCCATATTTCTTTCAATATTTTCATCACCCCTCCTTCACAACCTTATTCCTCAATCTCCCTATCCATTCTATTTCAACAACAACTTCATCGCCAACATTCATTTCTCCCACTCCAGGAGGTGTTCCTGTTGCAATTATATCCCCTGGTAAAAGAGTCATTATTTTTGAGATAAATGATACAACTTCATCAACTTTAAATATAAAATTTTTTGTGTTTGAATCTTGAACAATTTTCCCATTTTTATACATCCTTATATTTAAATTACTAACTTCAATATTATCCTTTTTAACAATCCAAGGTCCAACAGGAGCAAATGTATCAAAGGATTTTGCCCTTGTCCACTGAACATCTTTTCTCTGGAGGTCTCTTGCAGTCACATCGTTAAAACAGGTAAATCCAAGTATATAATTGAATGAATCTTCTATTTTAACATTTTTACATTTCTTTCCTATAACAACTGCAAGTTCTGCTTCATAATGCAAAAGTTTTGACATCTCTGGATAAATAATATTATCCCCATCTCCAATAATTGATGTTGGTGGCTTTAAAAATATTATTGGCTCATCTGGAATATCCATTCCTAACTCCTTTGCATGGTCAGTATAATTAAGTCCAATACAAATAATTTTTGATGGTTCAGTAGGAGGAAGAATTTTTAAATCCTCTAAATTATATTCTCCAATAACTTTAAAATCATCAGAAAAAGGAGAATCAACTTTTAAAACCTTTTTATTTTCAATTATTCCATAAAAAACTTCAAGTGAATTCTCAAATCTTCCTATCTTCATAATCCAAGAACATCCTTCATTGAGTAAAGACCGCTTTTTTTATCTTTTAACCATATTGCTGATCTTATTGCTCCGCTTGCAAAAGCATCCCTTGAATGTGCTCTATGAATTATTTCAATTCTTTCATTATTTCCTGCAAACAAAACTATATGTTCTCCAACAACATCTCCTGATCTTACAGCAAGTACTCCTATTTCTTCTTTTTTTCTTTCTCCTACCAAACCTTTTCTTCCAAAAACAAGATTTCCTCCACACTCATTTTTTATTATTTCTGCTATTTTCATTGCTGTCCCTGAAGGAGCATCCTTCTTTTTATTGTGATGAATCTCAATTATCTCCTTATCATAATCCTTAAGAACATTTGATGCAATTTTTACAATTTCAAATAAAAAATTTACTCCAACACTCATATTTGGAGAAAACACTATTGGTATTTCCTTTGATGCTTCCTCTATTTTTTTTACCTGCTCTTGATTAAGTGCTGTTGTTCCTATAACAACTTTTTTCTTATATTTTAAAACATATTCAATATGTTCAACTGTTGCCTCGGGATTCGTAAACTCAATTAAAACATCTCCTTCCTTTATTATTTCAGGATTATCAGTAACTTTCATTCCCTCAATCTCAATTCCAATTTCAGGATGTCCTTTTCTTTCAAGAAGTCCTTTAACAGCCACTTCCTCAAAATTTTTACTTGCTTCAAAAATCCTTTTCCCCATTCTTCCCCTTGATCCACTTATGACAATTCCTAACATATCTCCTCCTTTTTTCTTAAATTTTACAAAATCATTTTCATTTGACAAGGAATAAAAATTAAAATAAAATTTCAAGATGACACTAAAAAAGAAACTATCAATTTTAGGTTTTTTCTTATTTATTCTTTACCACGTATTTACATATTTCTCATTCTTTCCAAAAATTGGAACAAAAATAGCAGGGACAAATTATTACG